>CAYJTC010000018.1:0-22450 GCA_964372955.1 uncultured Planctomycetia bacterium
CTGCGTCGCTCGTCGTCGCCGTATCTTGACCTTCATGATACGCCTCCTCCTCGCTTCTTGCCCTGCTCGCATTTGAGCCCAGCGCGGCCGCGGGAGGTTTCGAAGCCGGCTCTATGGTGGCGGTAACCTGCTGGGTTACAATAGGTTGACGCACTTTGGGGGTATCATCCACCGCCTGAACAATTTTGTCAAGTTTTCTTCAGGGAATCAGCCAGCCAGTCCAGGTAAGACCGATCTCCCCATCGAATCGGAAGGGCGATCAGTTCGGGAACCTCGTAGGAATGGTGACGCTTGATCAGGCGCGCCAGCCGGGGCAGACAGGATGCCTGAGTCTTGATGAGAAGAAGGGTTTCCTTCCCTTTCTCCATCTTCCCCCGCCACCAGTACAGGGATTCGATTCGAGGGACCCAATTGACGCAGGCGGCCACTTTCTCCTTGAGGAGGATCCGGGCCAACCGCTGAGCTTCGGAAGAGGAGCTGGCAGTGGTCAGAAGCAGCAGAGGGGATTTGATGGAGGATCAGACCTTCCGCAGCCAGACGTGATAGTCTTTGTGGACCTGTTTGATAACGACGTGGCCTTCACGGGCGAGCCAGCCCACACTCATCAGAGCCAAATCCCTGGGCTGACCCATCCCGGCCACCAGTTGGGAGAAGGGGACTTCCCCATGCTTGTCCAGATAATGCCAGATTTCTCCGGCGACGATTCCGATTTCAGTAATCATGCGTGAAGGTTCCCTCTTTTTTGACTATACCAGAATGAGAAGAACGGTTCAACCCCCCACCACTTTTCGAGAAAAGTGGTGGGGGGTCAACATCCCTTGAAGGAATCGGCCGGTGTGAGAGCGCTCGTTGCGGGCCAGCTCCTCGGGAGTTCCACAGCCGACTAGCTCCCCGCCCCGGTCGCCTCCTTCAGGTCCCAGGTCGATCAGGTAATCGGCGGTCTTGATGACCTCCAGGTTGTGCTCGATGACCAGGACGGTGTTGCCTTGGTCCACCAGAGCGTGAAGCACTTTCAGAAGCTTATCGATGTCCGCCAGGTGAAGACCGGTTGTCGGTTCATCCAGGATATAGAGGGTTTTTCCGGTGGCCCGGTGGGAAAGTTCAGTGGCCAGCTTGACCCGCTGGGCCTCTCCGCCCGAGAGGGTCGTGGCCGGCTGGCCCACTTCGATGTAGCCCAGGCCGACATCCGCCAAGGTCTGGAGCCGGGAGCGGATCTTGGGGATGGAACGGAACAGGTCGAGGGCCTCTTCGACATTCATCCGCAGGACCTCAGCGATGGAAAAGCCCTTGTAGCGAACTTCCAGCGTGGCCTCGTTGAAGCGGTTCCCCTTGCAGACCTCGCAGGTGACATAGACCGCCGGGAGGAAATGCATCTCCACCTTGATGACCCCTTCTCCCCGGCAGGATTCGCAGCGGCCCCCTTTGACGTTGAAGCTGAACCGTCCCAGACGGTACCCCCGCGCCCGGGCCTCCGGGGTCCGGGCAAACAGGTCCCGGATCTCGGTGAATACCCCGGTGTAGGTGGCTGGGTTCGAACGGGGGGTCCGGCCGATGGGGGCCTGGTCGATGACGATCACCTTGTCGATTCTCTCGGCGCCGGTGATCCGGTCATGCGACCCCGGCTTCTCTTTAGCCCGATAGAGCCGTTGGGCCAGAGCCCGGTAAAGAATCTCATCCACCAGAGTGGATTTGCCGGAGCCGGAGACGCCGGTGACGCAGGTGAAGGTTCCCAGAGGAATCCGGACGCTGATCTTCTTGAGGTTATGTTCCCGCGCGCCGACCACCTCCAGACAAGGGAGCTCCTTCCAGGGCCGGCGTCTTTCCGGCGCGGCGATGGAGAGCTCTTTGCGCAGGTATTTCCCGGTCAGGGATCGGTCGGAGCGCAGCAGGGTTTCCAGCGGGCCGGCGACCATCACTTCTCCGCCGTGCTTGCCCGCCCCGGGGCCCAGATCGATGATGAAGTCGGCCGACCGGATCGTTTCCTCATCGTGCTCCACCACGATCACCGTGTTGCCCAGATCCCGGAGCGTCTTCAAGGTTTTGAGGAGCCGCTGGTTGTCCCGCTGGTGAAGGCCGATGGAGGGTTCATCCAGGATGTAAAGGACTCCCACCAAGCCGGCCCCGATCTGGGTCGCCAGCCGGATCCGCTGGGCTTCCCCGCCGGAGAGGGTGCCGCTGGGCCGGTCCAGGCTCAGGTAATCCAAGCCGACGTCGATCATGAATTTCAGCCGCAGGCGGATCTCTTTGAGGACCTGCGAGGCGATCTGATTTTCCCGTTCTGAAAGCTTCAGGTTTTCGAAGAGGGAAACCGCCTGCTGGATCGTCATCCGGGCCACCTCGACGATCGAAAGATCGTGGACCTTGACCGCCATCGCCTCCGGTTTGAGCCGGGTTCCCTTGCAGGCCGGGCACGGCAGAACCGACATGTATTTGGAGATCTCCTCCTTGACGAAATCGGAATCGCTCTCCAGGAAAAGCCGTTCCAGATTGGGGATCACCCCTTCAAAGGGTCTGCCCCAGATCTCAACCTCCTTGTCGCCGTACAGGATCGCGCGCCGGGCCGATTCCGGCAGTTTCCGGAACGGGATCGATAAGTCGATGTCGGCCCGGTCCGCGAATTCACGGACCAGGGCCCGGTGATACAGGATGTAGCCGCGTCCGCCCCGCCGCCACGGCTCGAGGGCTCCCTCCTGAATCGATTTGGACGGTTCCGGGATCACCAGATCCCGGTCCACCTCCAGTTGGGTCCCTAGGCCATGGCAGGCGCCGCAGGCCCCATAGGGGCTGTTGAAAGAGAAGAGCCGCGGTTCCAGTTCCGCCATGCTGATCCCGCAGGAGGGACAGCCGTACTGCTCGCTGAACAGCAGATCCGGCGGTCGTTTGCCCGTTGGCCGGTTTTCCCGTTTTCCCGTTCGCCCGTCTGCCGGCCTGCCGGTCTGCCGGTTAACGGGCCAATGGGCCAACGGGCCGACAGGTTGGACGAGCGCGGTTCCCTTCCCCGCCTTGAGCGCCGTTTCGATGGAGTCGGTAAGCCGCTGCTTGGCCTTCGGATCGATCTGAAGCCGGTCCACCACCACCTCAATGGTATGGGCTTTCTTCTTATCTAGGGAAACCGGCGGGTCCAGCTCCCTGAGGATCCCATCCACCCGCGCTCGGACGAAGCCCTCTTTCTGGATCTGCCGAAACAATTCCTGGTACTGCCCTTTACGGCCCCGCACCAGGGGGGCCAGCAACAGGATCGACTGCCCGGCCGGCAGGCGCAGGATCTGTTCGACGATCTCCTGGACCGACTGCCGCCGGATCACGCGGCCGCAGCGGTAGCAGTGGGGGATCCCGATCCGGGCGAACAGAAGCCGGAGGTAATCGTAGAGTTCGGTCTGGGTGGCGACGGTGGAGCGGGGGTTGCCTCCGGCGGTTCGCTGCTCGATGGCGATGGCCGGAGAGAGGCCTTCCATGTGCTCGACATTCGGTTTCTGAAGCTGTTCCAGGAATTGCCGGGCATAGGCGGAGAGGCTCTCCACGTACCGGCGCTGGCCCTCGGCGTAGAGGGTATCAAAGGCCAAAGAGGATTTCCCGGAACCGGAAAGCCCGGTGATCACCACCAGGGCATTTCGGGGGATCTCCAGGTCAATTCCTTTAAGGTTATGCTCCCGGGCCCCCCGGATGACGATCGGAGAAGGGTTCATCGAAACCTATATTTTAACATGCATCAAAGGGGAGAAAAAGAGCCCCGCCGGGCAGTTAACCCGACGGGGCGAAGACTTGGAGCTTAGCGACGGCCTCTTCTGCCGCCCCGAACCATTTTTGCGCGGGAAACGTCTCCCTGCTTGTCGACGAAGTACAGGAAACCATCCTCCCGCTTGACGCCGAGCTTCTTGACCTTCTCCGGGTGACCCCCTTTGGAGCCTCCCCGGGCCATCTTCGCCCTCGAAACGTCTCCCTGCTTGTCGAGGTAGTACAGATAACCCTTCTGCCGCTTGATGCCGGCCTTAGCTATTTTCTGCGCCACGGTTGCTGTTCACCTCCTTTCGGTTCAGACTTCATTTCAAAACCTCAGGTCCCAATCCTTCCGGAGCGAAGAATCTGTTCCAGGGTCGCGAGGGCCGACAGAACCGCCAGCCGGCTGGTCTTCGGATTCCCCGAAGCCGGCCGGTTCTCCGCGCGCACCTGAAGCCGTCCGAAATCCCCGACGGCTTCCACTTCATGGATATTGATCTTTAGCCCCGGGTCGGCCACGATCCGGACGCGGGTTCGCTGGGGGCCGATCCCAGCCAGAGAAAGAGTGGCAGCCACATTGATGTTCTGCGGGAAGGCCCGCACCGCTTGGGCCGCGGGACCTTCAAAGATGACTTTCGGGGCCCTGAGGCCAGAGAGCCGGATCTTCCGGCGCAGGATTTCCGGGGCCCCGGCAAAGGCCCGGGGCGGCTTCCGGGTTGTCAAGATGACCTGCCGCAATTTTCCAAAAGCGCCGGCCTTGATTCCATCTAAGCCCGCCAGGGCCCCGCTGGGCAGATAGAGGGGGATCTCCCGGGCCCGGGCCCGGCGGAGCAGTTCCGGGTATTGAAGCAGTCCTCCGGCGGATAAGATCAACATGGCTTTTCGCTGGCGGATGACCAGAGGGAGTAATTCCCCAACGGCCTGGGCGGATGCGGCTTCCATCACAAGATCGCAACGGCCGATCAGCCGTTCGGGAGGAAGAATCGGGATGGAGGGATGGAACTGCTCGGAGAGTCGCTGCGCCGATTCCATATGGCGGTCCCACAGTCCGATCAAACGAGCCCTTCCTCCGAACCGGCGGCGGAGAGCCTCCGCCAGATAAGAGCCGATCGTTCCACAGCCGACCAGCCCGATGTCAACGGGGGGCAAGACCTGCTTTTTCCCGGATCCGATTGGACCGGTCGACGAAGACCACCTTCGGCTCGATCGTCCGGGCCTCCCGCTCATCGGCCAGGGCATAGGAAATCAGGATGACCGTGTCTCCCACTTGAGCCCAGCGGGCCGCTCCCCCGTTCATGCAGACGATTCCGGAACCGGCCTTGCCGGGCAGGCAGTAGGTCTCGATGCGGCTTCCATTGTTCAGGTTCACCACCTGCACCCTTTCCCAAGGGAGGATGTCGGCCGCCTTTAAAAGCTCCTCGTCAATGGTGATGGAGCCCTCGTACCGAAGATTCGCTTCGGTGATGGTGGCCTGGTGGATCTTGGATTTCATGACGGAACGTAGCATCGTCGATTATCAATCAGTCGAACCGGGCCGAAGCGGACCGCCAAAAGGATCCTCACTTCTCCTTTCAGCCGCTTGACCGGCTCCAGCGTCTGGGGATCTACGATCGCCGCGTAATCGATCCGGGCTCCCGGAATGGCCTGGAGTTTTCGCCGGATCCGACGGACGATGAGCTCTCCTCGACGCTCGCCCCATTCTATCAACTGGGCCGCTTCCTGTAAAGCGCCAAACAGGCCTCTCGACGACCGTCGAGCGCTCGACGAGAGAAGCCGGTTCCGGGAGCTCATCGCCAGACCGTCCGGCTCCCGAACGGTGGGCAGAATTTTCAGCGAAAGATCGAGATTCAGGTCTCGGACCATCTGCTGGACGATCCGGGATTGCTGGAAATCCTTCTCCCCGAAGTAGGCCACTTCCGGCTGGACCAAGTGGAACAGCTTGGTCACCACGGTGGCCACCCCCCGGAAATGGCCCGGCCGGAAGGCCCCTTCCCACCGGCGGCTCAAGCGGCCGACCTCCACAGCCGTCTGAAAATCCGGAGGGTACATCGCCTGCGCCGAAGGGAGGAACAGCAGATCGGCCCCGGCCTTTGCCGCCATCCGGGCATCCTCTTTCACCGGACGCGGATAGGCCCGGAAATCCCCTTTCCGGTCGAATTGGATCGGATTGACGAAGAGGCTGACCACCACCAGGTCGGTCTCCTGGCGGGCCCGCCGGATCAGGGAAAGGTGCCCTTCATGAAAAGCCCCCAGGGTGGGGACCAGCCCGATCTTCCGACCGGCCCGCTTGGCCCGGCGGATCGCCTGCCGGAGGGATGAAAGGGATCTAACGACCCGCAACGCTCAGATGCTCCAGGAGTTCCCGGGCCGTTTTCTTAAGCCGCGGATGCCGCCAATCGGGGGCGATCTGGGCTAAGGGGGCCAAGACGAAGGCCCGTTCCTGCATCCGCGGATGCGGCAGGGTCAGCCGCGGGGTTTCCAGAAGTCGGTCGTCGTAAGCCAGCAGATCCAGGTCGATTGCCCGGGGTTCCAGGGGAGGATGGGGATCGGGCCGGCCCAGCTTCTGTTCGATCCGAAGGAGATGCTCCAGGACCCTCTCGGGCGGGAGTTCCGTTTCCAGCTCGGCCGCTCCGTTGAGGAAGGTTCCTTGCGGAGGGCCGCCCACCGGGGCGGTTTCGATCCAGCGGGAAACGCGAAGAACCCGGACTCCGGGAACTGCCCCCATCTGTTCCAGCGCCGATCGCAGATGGGCCAGGCGATCCCCCAGGTTGGAGCCTAGACCGACGAAGGCCCTCGCCATAATCGAGGATAAATCCTTTTCAGGCGCCGGGCCGCTTCCCTCACCCGGGAGGTGGGGAGGCTTAAGGAAAACCGGATGTACCCTTCCCCGTAAGTTCCGAAACCGACACCGGGAGTGGCCACGATCCGGGTTTCCTTGAGAAGAAAAGCCGCCGCCTCCTTAGAGCTTCGCCTTGGGGGAGTCGGCGCCCAGAGATAGAAAGTGGCCCGGGGCGGCTCCGCCGGCCATCCGCTTTCCTGCAAAGCCTCCACCAGAAGATCGCGGCGGGCCTGATAGATCTTGAGCATCCGCAAGAGGTGCGCCTCCGGGGATTTCAGGGCCCGGACCGCGGCCATCTGGAGCGCTTCAAAGATCCCGGAGTCGATGTTGGATTTCACCTTTGCCAGGGCCGAGATCATCTCCCGGTTGCCGCAGGCCCAGCCGACTCTCCACCCGGTCATGTTGAAGGTCTTGGAAAGGGAATGAAATTCAATGCCGACCTCTTTGGCGCCGGGGATCTGAAGGAAGCTGGGAGGGCGGAACCGATCGAAAGCGATCTCCGAGTAGGCGGCGTCATGACAGACCGGGACGCCGGTCTGATGGGCGAACCGGACCAGGCGGCGGAAGAATCCCAGGTCGGCCACCGCGGCGGTCGGGTTATTGGGGTAATTCAGAAAGAGCAGTTTGGCCTTGCGGGCCGGTCTCCGCAGGGCGTCCAGATCCGGCAGGAACCGGTTCTCTGCCCGGAGCGGGACGCTGACCGGCTTGCCGCCGGCCAAGATCGTTCCGGTCCGGTAAGGAGGATAGCCGGGGTCTGGCACCAGCACCCGGTCTCCCGGGTTGACGTAAGCCAGGGGGAAATGGGCGATCCCCTCCTTGGAGCCGATCAGGGGCAGGATCTCCGAGTCCGGATCCAGGACCACGCCGAACCGTTTCCGGTACCAGCGGGCGATCGCCTCCCGCAGCGGAGCCAGTCCCCGGTGGGCCGGATAACGGTGATACTTTTCCTGACGCACCGCGTCGGCTAAGGCCTGCACGATGAACCGAGGGGTCGGTTCGTCCGGATCCCCTACCCCCATGTCGATCAGATCCTTCCCCTGCCGGATCATCTGCTCCTTGAGGGCGTCGATCTGGAGGAACAGGTACGGGGGGAGTCGCGCCAGCCGCTTCGCCGGGGGGGGAAGGGAAAACCGGCGTCTCATCGTCCGACAGCGTCTTTCTGAAGGGCAACCATGAAGTCGTCCATCCCGTAGGCCTTTGGTTCGGTGCAGACTTGGCGGAAATGCCGGGCGACCAGGAGAGCCCCTTGGGCGAAGAGGCGCCTGTCCGTGGCTTCGTGCGTGAGGATGATCCTCTCCGTGCCCAATTCGAAGGTCACCGTATGGACGCCGGCGACGTCGAACTGTTCGTCCCTCCGGACGCCGATTTGGTCCTCCGGGATGACCCGCCCCGTGGATTCCCGGATGTCTTTGGCGAGCTGCTTCGCGGTCCCGCTGGGCCTGTCTTTCTTTTTAGCGTGGTGGGCCTCTGAGAGCCGCATCTCCTGAATCGAGATGTTCAGCCGGCGAAGCTGCTCGGAAACATGGCCGATGGTTTTTCGGAGGATAAAGATCCCGACGGACATGTTGGGCGAAATGAAGATGGGGATCTTCTTGTGGGTTTCGCGAAACAGTTGATCCATTTGCCCCGGAGACAGCCCAGTGGTCCCGATGATCATGGGGACCTTGGCCTGGGCGGCCATCTTCGCGTGCTCGAGGGTCGCTTCCGGCGTCGTAAATTCAATGAGAAGATCCGCTTGTTCAAGCAGTCCCGGCAGGTCGCTGGTGGCCCTCAGGGCTGGTTTCGCGGGCAGGGATTTTCCTGTGCCGGGATGGCCCCGGTGTTCGAGCGCTCCCACCAGATCAAAGTGGTCGGAATCCTTCACCGCCTCCTCGCAGATGAGCCGCCCCATCCGTCCGCAGCAACCGCTGACGACCAGGCGGAGGGGTGGTGAGCCGGCGGTTTTCACCGGCGCAGGAGCCGGTAGGAGCCAAGGACCTCCCGGAGCTTTTCCAGGTTCCCGTCGTTCATCGAGCACAGGGGCAGGCGCAGGCCCGGCTCCTTGATCAGCTTCATCAGGGCCATCGCGGTCTTGACCGGGATCGGGTTGGTTTCCAAGAACATCGACCGGGTCAGCGGCAGCAGCTCGTAGTGGAGCCGCCGGGCCTCTCGGAGATTTCCTTGCTCGAAGAGCCGGACCATCCGGGCTGTTTTCTGGGGAACGATATTGGCGGTGACCGAGATCACGCCGGTTCCGCCGATGGAAAGGACCGGGAGGGTCAGCGCGTCGTCCCCGGAGATCAGGGCGAACTTTTTCCCACAGACCGCCTTGATCCGGGACATCTGCTCCAAAGAACCGCTGGCTTCTTTGACCCCTGCGATGCGGGGCAAGCGGCTCAAGCGGGCGAAGGTCTCGGGCTCGATGTTGACTCCGGTGCGGGAGGCGATGTTGTACAGCACGAGCGGAATCTCCACCGCTTCGGCGATCGTCCGGAAATGCCGGTACAGTCCTTCCTGAGTGGGGCGATTGTAGTAAGGGCTGATCAACAGGGCCGCGTCAGCCCCGGCCCGTTGGGCGTGACGGGTGAACCGGAGCGCTTCCTGGGTGTTGTTGGAGCCGGTGCCGGCGATCACCGGGATTCGTCCCCGGGCCGACTGGATCGTCACCTCGATCACCTGCTCGTGCTCTTCGTGAGAAAGGGTGGCCGATTCTCCGGTGGTCCCGCAGGGGACCAGGGCGGAGGTCCCCGAGCGGATGTGGAATTCCACCAAGCGCTGGAGGCTCTGGACGTCCATTTCTCCGTGATGAAACGGGGTGACCAGGGCCACCATCGATCCTTTTAGCCAGGAAGAAGGATCCTTCTTCATCCTTTCAGCACTCCTTCGAAAAGAATTCGAGCCGGTCCTTCCAGGTAAAGCCCTTCCCAGGGTTTTCGGTCATGCCGGAACCCAACGGTGAGCTCTTCCCCGCTGGTGGTTTTCACCCGGATCGGCGGCTCCAGGAATCTTAAAGCGGTTCCAATGACCGCCGAAGCGACGGCGCCGGTGCCGCAGGCCAACGTCTCGGCCTCCACTCCTCGCTCGTAAGTTCGGATCGAGATCCGGTGGCGATCCTCCACCCAGAGCAGATTGACGTTGGTCCCGGCCGGTTTGAAGATCCGGTGGAACCGGATCGCCGGCCCCAAGGCGGCCAGGTCGAACCGGTCCAGCGAGGAGACCTTGAGGACCGCGTGGGGGACCCCGGTGTCCACGAAATGGAGCGGATACCGGGTTCCTCGGATCGTCAGCGGGATCCCCAGCTTAAGATTTTTCGGAGTGGAAACAAACAGCCGGACCCGCTCCCTGCCGACCACCTGGCTTTGCAGGAGGCCGGAACCGGTCTCCACAGCCAAGGATTTTCTGCCATGATCCTTCGAATGCAGATACCAGACCAGGCATCGCAGGCCGTTGCCGCACATCGAGGCCTCGCTGCCGTCCGGGTTGAAGATCCGCATCCGGGCGTCCCCTCTTCTAGAAGGGGCCACCCACAGCAGGCCGTCGGCCCCGATCCCGCGCTTGCGGTCGCACCAGCGGCGGGCCATCTCCGGCAAATCGGGGACAGTCCTGCGGGGGACACTCCACCGCGTGGGGTGTCCACCTGCAGGGCTGTCCCCTTTGGAGCGGTGGCGGCCGTCCACTAGAATAAAATCGTTTCCGGCCCCGACCAATTTGACAAATGGGATCGTTTTCACCCCGCCCATCCCTTGCTTGCCCGCCTAGAGGCGGGATCATGAAAGTAGAGGGGCGGGATCATTTCAGGAAGGAAGGGATCCGCTCGTTGCGGATCAGATCTCGGAATGTCTCCCGTTTCCGGATGACCCTCCATTGGTTTCCTTTCACCAGAACCTCCGCGGGCCGCGGCCGGGAATTGTAGTTGCTGGCCATGGTGAAGCCGTAAGCCCCCGCGCCCATCACCGCCAGCAGGTCTCCGTTTTTCAGCTCGGGCAAAGGCCTGTCCTTGGCCAGGAAATCCCCGCTTTCGCAGACCGGGCCCACCACGTCGTACCGGAAACGCCGGCGGCTTCCCCGCCTCCGCGCCACCAGAACGATTTCATGATAGGCGCCGTAAAGGCTGGGGCGGATCAGGTCGTTCATTCCCGCGTCCACAATAGCGAACCGTTTTCCGTGGCTCTCCTTCAGATAAAGCACTTGGGTCAGCAGAATCCCGCTGTTGCCGGCGATGAACCGGCCGGGCTCCAGAATAACCTTTAATCCGGATCCTTTCAAGAGGGGGAGGACCGCTTTCGCGTATTGGGAGGCGGTCTGCGGCGTTTCCCGGTGGTAGACGATTCCTAAGCCCCCGCCGATGTTCAGCCTTTCGATCCGGATCCCGTAAAGGCGGCGGACCTTCCGGATCAGTTCGAGCGCCCGCCGGACCGCCTCCTGGAATGGGCGGGCCTGAAGGATCTGGGAGCCGATGTGGATATGGAGCCCGCTGAAGATCAGGTGAGGGAATTTTCCCGCCTCCCGGAAGATCGATTCCACCGTCCGAAAATCCATGCCGAATTTATTGGCCCGGTGCCCGGTGGTGATGAAAGCGTGGGTGCGCGGGTCCACGTCCGGGTTGAGCCGCAGACTCACCCGTTGTCTCCGGTTCAGCCGGCGGCAGACCGTTTCGATCCGCTGGACCTCCTGAAGGGATTCCACATTGAAGCTCAAGATCCCGGCCCGGACCGCGGCCTCGATCTCGGCTTCCGTCTTACCGACCGAGGCGAAGACGATCTTTCGAGGGTTGGCTCCGACCCGGAGCGCTCGCTTAAGCTCCCCGCCGGAGACCACGTCAAAGCCAGCTCCAGCTTTGGCCAGAGCCCGGCAGAGGGCCAGGCTGCTGTTGGCCTTGACGGAAAAACAGATCAACGGCCGGATCGGGGCGAAAGCAACGCGCAGCTTCCGGTAATGATCCAGGAGAGTCCCGTAGCTGTAGAGGTAGAGAGGGGTCCCCTGCGCTTGAGCCACCCGGGCCACGGGCACCTGCTCAGACCAGAGCTGACCGTCTCGAAATGAGAATCGGTGCACCCCGTTAGACCTCTAGCGCTTCAACCATTGAGCCCAGCGGCGAATCGCCCGGGCGACGGCGGCCGGATGAGTGCCGCCGGCCGACCGTTTTCGCCGAACCGAAGCGGAGGGGTTCAGCAGAGAATAGACCCGGCCGTCGAAGGCCGGCGCGAATCGCCGAAAAGCGGACAAGGGCAGATCGGCCAGCCGTTTACCGGCTCGGTCGGCGTAAAGAAGCAATTGTCCTACCGCCCGATGGGCCTGGGCGAAGGGCACCCCTTCGGCCACTAGGAATTCCGCCAGGTCGGTGGCGTAAAGAGACTCCTCCTTCATTTGGGCGTTCAGTTTCTCCCGGTTCCAGCCGATTCCTCCCATGCCCAGCCTGAGCACCTCCAGCATTCCCTCGATCCGGTCCAGGGCTTCGAACAGGAGTTCCTTGTCGCCCTGCAGGTCCCGCTGATAGCCGGTCGGCAACCCTTTCAGGAGCGTCAGGGCGGCGGCCAGGTTGCCGGTCACTCGGGCGCAGCCGCCCCGGATCAGCTCCAGGAAATCGGGGTTCTGCTTCTGAGGCATCATCGAGCTGCCGGTCAGCAGGTTTTCCTCAAACCGGATGAACCCAAACTCCGCCGTCGACCAGAGGATCAGATCCTCCGCGATCCGGCTGAAGTGGACGCTCAAGAGGCTCAAGGCCGACAGGAACTCCACCGCGAAATCCCGGTCGGTGACTCCATCCATCGAGTTTTCACAGATCCGGGAGAATCCCAACTGCCGGGCCACGAAGGCCCGGTCGATCGGAAGGCTGGTTCCGGTCAGGGCCCCGGAGCCCAGCGGCAGCTCGTCGGCCCGTTGGGAAGCCCCCTTGAGCCGCTCCCGATCCCGCTCTAGCATCGGCAGATAGCTCAACAGGGCGTGGGCCGCCAGCACCGGCTGGGCGTGCCGCAGATGGGTGTAGCCGGGCATCGTCAGCCCTCCGGCCTTGCGGGCCTGGTGAAGGATCTCCCGCTGGAGCCGACGGATCGAATCGTTGACCGACCGGATCCGGTCCTTGCAGAAGAGCCGGAAGGCAGTGACCACCTGATCGTTCCGGGACCGGGCGGTATGCAGGCGCTGGGCCTTCGGGCCCACCCGTTTCTCAAGCGCCCATTGGATCGCGGTGTGGATATCCTCCGCTCGCGGGTCCGGGACGAACTTGCCCCGTTGAGATTCTTTCAGAAAGGTCTGCAGAGCCCGGACTAAAGCCGCCGCTTCGGAAGCCGGGATGATCCGGGTTTTCCCCAGCATCCGGGCATGAGCGATCGATCCGAGCAGATCGTAAGAGGCCAGCCTCCGATCCACGGACAAGGAGTGGCTAAACCGCTCCACCGCTTGAGCGGTTTTCCCGGTGAATCGTCCTCCCCACAATTTTTTACTCATGGTACGGCAATCCCCAAAGGGCGATAAAACCGGCTGCGGCCCGCTGGTCGAACAGGTCCTTCCCGGTATAGGTGGCCAGCGCCTCCCGATATCGGGAATGCGGAGATTTCCGGCCGACCGGAACGCAAGCCCCTTTGAACAGTTTGAGCCGGACAACACCGGTGACCCGCTCCTGAGTTTTTTCCACGAAAGCGTCCAGCTCTTTTTTGAGAGGGGTAAACCAGAGCCCATCGTAGATCAGCCGGGCGTACCGTTGGGAGACCGCCTCTTTGAAGATCAGGGTTTCCCGGTCCAGGGTCAGCTGCTCTAACTCCCGGTGGGCGGCATGCAAAAGAGTCGCGGCCGGCGCTTCATAGACCTCCCTGGATTTGATCCCGACCAGCCGGTCCTCCATGAGATCGGTCCGGCCGACTCCATGCCGGGCTCCGGCGGAGTTCAGCCGCCGGATCAGCTCTACCAGCGGAAGGCGCTTCCCGTTTACGGCAACCGGTTCCCCTTTCCGGAATCCGATCGTCAGGATCTCCGGTTTTCCAGGGGCCCGGGTCGGATCGGCGGTCCACCGATAGGCCTGTTTCGGCGGCTCAGTCCAGGGATTTTCAAGCGGCCCGCTTTCGATGGAGACCCCCCACAGGTTTTGGTCGATCGAGAAGCGGGACTCCGACTTCTTGGCGATGGGGAGTTTCCGCTTCAGGGCGTAAGCCACTTCCTCCCGGCGGGATTTGAGCTCCCATTCCCGGACCGGGGCCAGGATCGATAGCCGGGGATTCAGGATCTTCAAGGAGACTTCAATCCGGACCTGGTCGTTCCCTTTTCCGGTGCAGCCGTGCGCCACCGCAGCGGCCCCTTCCTGCGAAGCGGCTTGCGCCAGCGCCTGGGCGATCAGCGGACGGCTTAAGGCGGTGGCCAACAGGTATTTCCCCTCATAGACCGCGCCGGCCTTCAGAGCCGGCAGGACGTACTGGCGGGCGAAGGCGGTCTTTAAGTCCCGGACAATTACCTTTTCCGCGCCGCAGGCAATGGCCCTTTTTCTAACCAGTCTGAAGTCCGCTGCGCTCAGGCGCGTGGCGGCGCTTCCTCTAGCGCCGGCCGCCCCTTGGCCGACGTCAACGCAGAAGGCGATCACCCGAAAGCCGGCCTCGGTCAGCCAGCGGATGCAGACGGAGGTGTCCAGCCCGCCGGAATAAGCCAGGACCACCTTAGTTCCTCTCGGAAGTTTCGGTTTCATCGCCGTTTACCCATCAGGGCAAGCAGGATCGCTTTTTGAACATGAAGGCGATTTTCCGCCTGATCATAAACGATCGATCTGCGGCTGTCCATCACCTCGTTGGAGACCTCTTCTCCCCGGTGGGCCGGCAGGCAGTGCATGAACAGAGCGCCCGTTGCCGCCTGCGCCATCAGCTTTCCGTCCACCTGGAACCCTTGAAAGGCCTGCAGCCGTTCCTCCTTTTCCTTCTCCTGTCCCATGCTGGTCCAGACGTCGGCATAGACGACCTTCGCTTCCCGGACCGCTTCCTGAGGGGATCGGGCCACGGTGATGCGGCCGCCACTCTTGCGGCCCGCGGCTTGGCCCCACTGCAGGGTTTTCCGATCCGGCTCATAGCCGGTCGGCGAGGCGATCGCCAGGTCGGCCCCCATCAGGGCGCAGGCCTCAATGAGGGAATGGCACACGTTGTTGCCGTCCCCGACATAGGCGATCCGGACCCCCCTGAGTTTGCCGAACTTTTCCTGCACCGTAAACAGGTCGCTCAATGCCTGGCAGGGATGGGCCTCATCGGAGAGTCCGTTGATGACGGGCACTTGAGACGATCGGGCCAGGTCCGCGACTTCCTGATGGGAAAAGGTCCTGGCCACGATCCCGTGGAGATACCGGGAAAGGACCAAGGCCAGATCGCGGCTGGGCTCCCGCCGGCCCTGTTCCAATTCCATGGGACCCACGTAAAGAGCCCGCCCCCCCAGCTCCGCCATGCCGATCTCAAAGGAGACTCGGGTTCGGACTGAGGGTTTCTGGAACAGAAGGCCCAATGTCTTTCCGCTCAGGTCCTTCCGGTCGGCCCGCTTGCGTTTCAGCCAAGCGGCGGTCCGGAACAGCTCCTGGATTTGGAGCGCCGTTAAGTCGCTAACGGCTAATAAATGTTTTGGGGTCATCGAAGAATTTCCCCAAGGATCTTCAATGCCTGGTCGATCTGACGTCGGGTGACGGTGAAGGCCGGATAAAGCCGGAGGACGTTCCCCTGGGCGCAGTTGATCAGGAGGCCCTTTTTGAGCGCCTTCTGCACCCAGGGCGCTCCGGGCCGGTCCAACTGGATGCCGATCATCAGGCCCATTCCTCGGATCTCCCTGATTTTTGAACCGGCTCTCCGCAGCTGTCCCAATTTCTTAAACAGGTATTGGCTTTGCCGGCGGACGTTGGCCAGGAGATTTTCCTTCCGGATCGTCTCCAGAGCCGCCAGCCCGGCGGCGGTGACCAGAGGGTTTCCGCCGAAGGTGGTGGCATGCGTTGACTTCTCCCAGACATCGGCAATCGAGCTGCCGGCCAAAAGGACCCCCAAGGGGGCCCCGCCGGCGATCCCCTTGCCCAGCAGCAGCATGTCCGGGGTGACCCGGTACTGCTGGAAGCCGTGCAGGGTTCCGGTGCGCCCCATCCCGGTGGAGATCTCATCGAAGATCAACAGCAGCTTCTTCCGGTCGCACAGCCGGCGCAGGGCCCGGACGTAGCCAGGGTCGGCGACGTGAATGCCCCCCTCTCCCTGAACGAGCTCCAGCATCACCGCCACGGTTTTTCGATTGAGGACTTTTTGAACCGCTGAGATCGAGTTGAACGGCACATGCCGGAATCCCGGCAGGAGCGGACCGAATCCTTTCTGATATTTGGGTTGGCCGGTCGCCGACACGGCTCCCATCGTCCGACCATGGAAGGAGTCGAGCATCGTGATGATTTCCAACCGGTCCGGAGACCCAAACCGCCGTGAGAGCTTGATGGCCGCCTCCACCGCCTCGGCTCCGCTGTTGGTGAAGAAAACCTTTCCTGGGAAACTGCTCTTGACCAGCGCTTCGGCCAGCCGGGCGTGGGGCTCATGGTAAAAGGTGTTGGGCACATGGATCAGCCGCTGGGCCTGGGTCCGGAGCGCCTTCACGATCCGGGGATGGCAATGCCCCAGACTGTTAACCCCCCAGCCCGGAAAGAAATCCAGATACCGCCGGCCCTCGGAGTCCCAGACCCAGGAGCCGGAGGCTCGGGCGACGGCCACCCCATTGCGGTTATAGACCGGGATGGCGTAGCGATCGTAGAGAGCCGCAATCTTTTTAGCATTCATCTTCTGACGATCTCCGTACCGATCCCCCGGTCCGTGAAAATTTCCAGGAGAAGCCCATGGGGGACGTCGATGTCGATCAAGTGGGTCTTCCGGGCGCCTCCTTGAAGGGCATGGATGCAGGCCAGGGATTTCGGAACCATCCCGCCGGAGATGGCCCCTTTCCCGATTAACCGCTGGGCTTCGGCGGCGGTCAGGGTTGAGATCAAACTGGTCCGGTCGTGGGCCCTGCGCAGGACGCCGGGCACATCGGTCACCAGCACGAACTTCTCCGCCTTCAGCGCGGCCGCCAGCGCCGCGGCCGCCTCATCCGCATTGATGTTATACAGTTGATGATCCCACCCCGCGCCGATCGGGACCACGACCGGGATTGCCCCTAAGACCAACAGCCGCTGGGCGGGCCCGGCATTCACGCTGGTGACCATTCCCACAAGCCCCAGCTCTTCTCCCGGAATCGAATACGGTTCGGCCCGGATCAGTCCCCCCTCACCGCCCATCAGCCCTTGGGCCCTGGCCCCTAAAGCCTTCAACTCCTTGACCAGGAGCCGGTTCACCCCGGTCAAGGCCCGGATCACCAGCTTCAAGGTTCTTTCATCGGTCACCCGGAGTCCCTGCACAAACCGTGGAGAGGTCCCCTGGCTGGACATCAGCCGGGAGATTTCGGGGCCTCCCCCATGGACCAGCACCGGGCGGATTCCCGCGACACTCAAGAAGACGATATCCTGCAGAAGAGCCCGGCGTTTGGCCGGATCGCCCAAGGCGCTTCCTCCGTATTTGATGACGAAGGTTTTTCCCCGGAAGGCCTGCAGATACGGCAGGGCCTCCAGCAGGATATCGGCCTTCTTCGAAGGGGTCAGACCCTTTTTTTTGAGATCCCTCTTCCATAGGGGTCTGACCCCTTCGAAAGTTCTATGTAGTGTATTTGGCATTGATCCGGACGTACCCTTCCGTCAAATCCCCGCTTAAGATTTTGGCATGGGCCGATCCCCGATGCAGATCGATCCCGATCGCCACCTCGGAGCGGTCCACCTCCTTCAGGAGGGTTTCATGTCGGGGCCGGGTCGGTTCCCCGCCGCGAAAAACCACTGTTTTCCCCAGTCGAAGGGTGAGGCGGTCCGGGCGGACCGGTACGCCGGAAGATCCAATCGCCGCGGCGATTCTCCCCCAATTGGGATCCCGTCCGGCCACCATGGTTTTAACCAGAAGGGAATCGGCCACCCGGCGGGCCACCCTCAGGGCCTCCGGTTTGGACCGGGCGCCTGATACGTTGACCGCCATCAACCGAGTCACTCCTTCCCCGTCCCGGACGATCTCGTGGGCCAGATACCGGCAGACCGCCTTGAGCGATTCCAGAAAGAGAGCGTAGCTGAGATCTCCCTTTTGGATCCGGGCGGCACCGGAAGCTCCGTTGGCCAGGATCAGGACCATGTCGTTGGTCGAGGTTTCCGCATCCACCGTGATGGCGTTGAAGGTGTCGGCCACCGCTTCCCGGATCGCGCCGCGCAGGGCGGCCGGTTCCACCTGAGCATCGGTGGTCAAGAAGGCCAGCATCGTGCCCATCTGAGGAGCCACCATTCCGGATCCTTTCGCGATCCCCCCGATCGTGACCGCCTTGCCTGTCGAGGTCCAGCGCAGGGCGATCTCCTTGGGATGGGTATCGGTGGTCAGGATCGCCTCCGCGGCCGAATGGCTTCCAGTCCGGCTTAAGGATTTGGCTGCTTTGGAGATCCCGATGCGGATCCGGTCCATGGGGAGGGGGTGTCCGATGATTCCGGTGGAGGCCACGAACACCTCGGAGGACGGAATCCCCAGTCTCTTTCCGGCCAAAGAAGCCATCGCCTGGGTGTCCTGTTCCCCCCGCCATCCGGTGCAGCAGTTAGCGTTGCCGCTGTTGGCCACGATCGCCCGGGCCGTTTCGGACTTGAGCCGTTTTTCCGCCCAGAGAACGCAGGAAGCCTTCAAGGTATTCCGGGTCAGGGTGCCAGCGGCGGAGGTCTTCCGATCCGACGCGATCAAAGCCAGATCTTTTCCCCTTCGCTTGATCCCGCAGGAAACCCCGGTTGCCCGGAAGCCGGCTGGGGCCGTGACTCCTCCGGCTACCTTAATCATCATAAGAGTCCTTCCGTTTCCGGGAAACCGCATAAGAGATTCATGTTCTGGACCGCTTGCCCGGCGGCCCCTTTGCCCAGGTTGTCGATGGCCGATACCAGGATTGCCTGCCGGCCGGAATCGGCGACATCCAGCCCGATCTCGCATCGATAGGTTCCGCTGACCGTCTTCAGATGAGGCCAGATTCCCTGCGGGAGCAGGCGCACCAGCGGCTCCCGGCCATACCATTTCCGGTAAATCGACCGGAGCCGTTGGGCGGAGAGCGGCTTGGTCAGCGGCGCGTAGATCGTGGCGTAGAGCCCCCGATTCAGGGGGACCAGGTGAGGCACGAAGGTCATCCGGACCGGATGGCCGGCCAGCTCCCGCAGGCCCTGCTCGATCTCCGAAATGTGCTGATGCCGGTTGACCCGGTAGGCCCGCAGGTCTTCATTCACTTCCGAAAACAAGAGCTCTTCTTTGGCCGATCGGCCCGCGCCGGTAACGCCGGACTTGGCGTCCACGATCAGCCCCTCTTTCTTGAGGAGGCCTTCTTGAGCCAAGGGGGCCAGCCCCAGCAGGACCGCAGTGGGGTAACAGCCGGGATTGGCTACCAGCCGTTTTTGGGGGATCTGCTGGCGGTTCCATTCCGGAAGTCCGTAGACCGCTTCCCGCAGAAAGACCGAGGCGGTGTGCCGCATCTGGTAAGCCCGTTGAAATTCCCGGGCCGATCGGAGCCGGAAGTCTCCACTGAGATCGATCAACCGCTTGGACCGGTTCCTCAGAATCCGGGGCGCCATCTGCATCGCCAGCCCATGCGGCAGGGCCAGAAACAGCAGGTCGCAGGTCCGCAGGGCCTCCTCGATCCGGAACGGATGGACCTTGAGGGTTTGATCCCGGAAGGAGGGAAGCAGCTCTCCCACCAGGGTTGACTTTTCCAGCTGCCGCGCTCCCAGGTAGCGGACGCAGGCCCTTGGATGCCCGAGCAGAATTTTTAAGAGCTCCTGCCCGGCGTATCCGGTGACCCCGATGATGCCGACGTTCAGTCTTTCCATCTGTTTATCTGTCATCTTTTCTCTGTGTCTTCTGTGGAAAATAAAAAACCCATCCTTTTTATCCGTCGGGTCCGAAGACCCTCAAAAAGGATAGGTCTTTAGACCTCCTTAACGCTTAGTCCACTGGAACCGCTTCCGGGCCCCCTTCTGACCGTACTTTTTCCTCTCCCGAACCCGGGAGTCCCGGGTCAGGAATCCGGACCGTCTCAAGATGACCCGATGGTTCGGGTCGGCTTGACCGAGCGCTTTGGCGACCCCCTGCCGGATCGCGCCGGCCTGGCCAGAGATTCCTCCGCCGGCCACGCGGGCCACGCAGTCGAACTGTCCCAAGGTCTGGGTGGCCTTGAGCGGCTCCAGGATCCAGGCCTGATGCAGCTCCCGCGGAAAATAATCCTGCAGGCTTCGCCCGTTGACCAGGACCTTTCCGGTCCCGGCCTTCAACTGAATCCGCGCCACCGCCTCTTTCCGTTTTCCGGTGACCATCACATCAGTTCCCTTTCACTTGGCCCGCATGCGGATGATCGGTCCCCGCATAGATGTACAGGTGACGGACCAGCTGGTAGCCCAAAGGTCCAGAGGGCAGCATGCCGACCACCGCTCGGCGGATCACCTCCGTCGGGCGCCGGTTCAGAAGCCGTTCCAAGGGCTCCTTCTTCAAGCCGCTGGGGTAGCCGGAGTACCGCTGATACAGCTTGGTCTGCAGCTTGGTGCCGGTCACCCGAATCTTGCCGGCGTTGACCACCACCACCGAGTCCCCGCAGTCCAGATGAGGGGTGAACAGCGGCTTGTGCTTGCCTCGTAAAAGGACCGCCACCCGGACCGCCAAGCGGCCCAGGATCTGTCCCTCGGCGTCCAGCAAGTGCCATTGCCGGGAGATCTCGCTTTTCTTAGGGATATAGGTTTTGGTCTTGATCATCGGAAAACGCTATTTTACCAGCGTCGAGGAGAAATGCAAGGCCGAACTGCGTTAAGGCAGGTAGAACTCCATTTCCACCCACTGATTGTTCTTGAGGACTCCGGCGCCCCCGAAATAGCCCCCACGTCACAAAGTGCCTGACCCCTTTTGACGCGGCTTTTAAGGCAGGTAGAACTCCATTTCCACCCACTGATTGTTTTTGAGGACTCCCACTTTCAGAGGGGTTGGGCCGGAGCCAGAGGGAAGAGCGCTTTCCAGGAATCCCCCGTCCGGAGAGGGGCTGAAGAAACCGGTGACCGGCTTGGGGCCGTCCGGGTTTAAGACCCAGCGGCCCTGGAGGGTCCGGACATCGATCGGCCGGTTGTGGTGATCGTTGACGTAGAGAAGAATCTTCTGATGGGAGGCCTTGACCAGCTCGTAATGGTAGATATCGTTGGCGTCCCCGAAATAGCCCCCATGCCGGGGACCGTGCGCCGCGGTCACCTCCATCGCCGCCGACAAGGTGAAATCGGTGGCCATCGCCACGAAGAATCCGATCAGCAGCCCGATCTCCACGATCGCTTCCCCCTTGAGAAGACGACCCAGATGGAGCAGCTCCCCGATAATGTACAGGATCGTGCCGGCCGCCAATGACAGACAGAAGACCTCGGTCGCCTTGGAGACCCACCAACTGCCGACGGCGGCTCCCAGGAATGTGGGCCCGCCGGCAATCAGCCCCGTCAAACTCAAGAATCCCCAGCTGGCCCGGTGCCCGGACAAGGGGGCGGCGATCCCGAATCCCTCGGTGGCATTGTGCAGGGCGAACCCGATCGCCAACAGCCAGGCCAGCTGGACGGCGCCGGCCGCGTACCCCTGCCCGATCGCCAGCCCCTCGCTGAGGTTGTGAAGCCCCAGGCCGACAGCAATCATCAGGGCGATCTGCTTGGCCCGTCTGGAAGGGGGGGTCTTGTCGTCTTTAGCCGATCCCAGAAACCGCTGTTCGAAGTAGACCAGCCCCAGCAAACCCAGAGAGAACCCCAGGATGAAAAGGCCCCCGTACTCAAACACTCCGCGCAGGGATCCTCCGGTGACCGCCGCCGATTCCACCAGCTCCTCGATCTCCTCGATCAGATGGCCGGTGATCTCCACCAGAAGGAAGATCAGGATGCCGGTGGAAACAGCGTTCAGGAACGCCTTCACGCGGGGGCTGACCGTTCTCAGACGGGCCACCGGCAGGCCCAGGAAGATGGTGGCGCCTGCGATCAGGCCCAACATCCAGGACGAAACGTTCACCCCACCACCTCCGTTCCTGCCATCGGCAGCGACGAGCGGTCACTAGCTTTCTGTCTCCAGTTCCGCTCGTCGAGGCAACGGCACACCACTTCACTAACCATCGAACCGTTGCCTAATGGAGGTGGTGGGGTCACCCCACCACTTGATTTCGTCCGCCTTTGGCGGACCGACCCCCAGGGTCGATTTGCTGGTTTGCGACCAGCAAATAAGTCAGGTGGTGGGGTCATAGCGATTCCTCCGCTTCTACGATTTGGAAACGAATCCGGATCCGGATCGATCCTGAGACAGGAACGCCAACCCGCCGGGCCGGGAGAAAGGACCACCTCATGACAGCTCCGGCAGCCGCCTCATCCAGGATCACCGACCCTGAGGAACGCTCGATCATCACCTGAGAGACCAACCCTTGAGGACTCACCTCGACAAACAGAGATGTCACCCCTTGAATCCCACGCCGGAAGGCCTCCGAGGGATAGGGCGGCGGAGGATTGTGAAGCGACTGAGGAACAGAGGATTTCGCCCCTTCGACCTCGGGGATCGCCGTCAGCGGCTCGAGTTTCTTTTTCTGAGGAGCCGGCTCGAGATTCAAAGAAGGTTTGGGAAGTGAAGATTTTGAACGGAACACAAGGGCCACCCTCGCTTCTCCGGCAGTCACCTCAAAAGAGGGAGAATGGCTCATCCCCCCAAGTGTTCCGACCGCAGCGCCTGTGTGGACTAAAAGCGAAGCCCCCAAGGCGATCGTCCAGCGGGTCACCCCACCACCCCCGTTTTTGCCATCGGCAACGACGAGCGGTCACGCCAGCTTTCCCTTCCGTACCGCTCGTCGAGGCGA
>CAYJTC010000019.1:0-22328 GCA_964372955.1 uncultured Planctomycetia bacterium
AAGATCCTGCCGGGGAAAGCTTATCCGCTGGGAGCCACATGGGACGGCAAGGGGGTCAATTTCGCCCTTTTCTCCGAATCGGCCGCCCGGGTGGAGCTGTGCTTGTTCGATTCTCCCCAGGACAGGCGGGAGGCCCAACGGATTCCTCTGCCGGAGAGGTCCGAGGAAGTCTGGCACGGATATCTGCCGGATGTCCGGCCGGGCCAGTTGTACGGGTACCGGGTGGAGGGGCCTTACAATCCCAACGCCGGCCACCGGTTCAATCCGAATAAGGTGGTGCTGGATCCATACGCCAAAGGAATCGGGCGGCTGGTGATCTGGGACGACGCCCTGTTCGGCTACCGGATGGGGGATTCGCAGGAGGACCTCTCCTTGGATTCGCGGGACAGCGCCCCCTTTGCCCCGCTGGCGGTGGTGATCGATCCGGCTTTTGATTGGGGGGATGACCGGCCCCCGAAGATTCCCTGGCACCGGACCCTGATTTACGAGCTGCATGTCAAGGGATTCACCCGCCTGCATCCGGAGATCCCGGACCGGCTCCGGGGAACCTACGCGGGGCTGGTCTCGGAGCCGGCCTTAAGGCATCTTAAAGAGCTGGGGATCACAGCGGTGGAACTCCTGCCGGTCCATCACCATGTCAACGACCGGCATCTTCTGGAAAGGGGCCTCACCAACTACTGGGGGTACAACACCCTCTCTTATTTCGCCCCGGACATCCGCTACGCGTCGGGTGCAGCCTCCGCAATCGATTCGGTCCGGGAGTTCAAGCAGATAGTCAAAGCCCTGCACGGGGCCGGCATCGAAGTGATCCTGGATGTGGTCTACAACCACACAGCGGAAGGGGACCGTTTGGGGCCGACCCTTTCATTCCGGGGGATCGACAACCGGGCCTACTACCGGCTGGAACCCAAGGATCCCCGCCGCTATGAGGATTTCACCGGGTGCGGGAACACCTTGAACCTGCGGCATCCCCGGGTGCTGCAGCTGATCATGGACAGTCTGCGCTACTGGGTGCTGGAGATGCATGTGGACGGCTTCCGCTTCGACTTGGCCAGCGCCCTGGCCCGGGAGCTTTATGAAGTGGACCGGCTGGGCTCCTTTTTCGACGTCATCCACCAGGACCCGGTTCTTTCCCAGGTCAAGCTGATCGCCGAGCCCTGGGATTTGGGGGAAGGAGGCTATCAGGTGGGGAACTTTCCGGCCGGCTGGGCGGAGTGGAACGGGAAGTACCGGGACGCGGTACGCCGCTTCTGGAAGGGGGAAGGCAGCGCGGCAGCGGAGATCGCCACCCGTCTGTGCGGCAGCAGCGACCTCTACGAACCCGGGGGGCGCCGTCCCCATGCCAGCATCAATTTCGTCACCTGTCACGATGGTTTCACCCTGGAAGACCTGGTCAGTTACAATAAGAAGCATAATGAGGCCAACGGAGATGCGAATAAAGACGGGGAGGACCACAACTTGAGCTGGAACTGCGGGGTCGAGGGACCCACCGGCGACCCGGCGGTCCTGGGCTTAAGGGCTCGGCAAAGGCGGAACTTCATGGCGACCTTACTGCTCTCGCAGGGAGTCCCGATGATCCTAGGGGGCGACGAGATGGGCCGTACCCAGCAGGGCAATAACAATGCCTATTGCCAGGACAACGAGGTCAGCTGGCTCCCTTGGGAATTGACCGAAGAGCAGAGGAAGTTCCTGCAATTTACCCGCGGGGTGATCCAGTTCTGGCGGGACCAGCCGGTCCTGCACCGCCGCCGCTTTTTCCAGGGCCGCCCGATCCGGGGCTCGGGGATCAAGGATGTGGCCTGGTTCGAGCCGTCAGGAAATGAGATGGGGGACGCCGCTTGGGCGGCTGCGTCCGTTCAAACACTGGGGGTCCGCCTGTCCGGCGACGCGGTGGATGAAATAAAGGAAGATGGCAGGCCGGTGGTAGGGGACACGCTCCTTTTTTTGATGAATGCCAGCCATGAAAAACTTCCCTTTGTCCTGCCCAAGGAACCGGGTGCCGCCGCCTGGGAGCGGGTAGTGGACACCGCCCGCCCGGAAGACCCGGGCGCTTCCTTCGCGGCCGGGGAGCCGTATCCTTTGGAGAGCCGCTCGCTGGCGGTCTTTCGCCGATGCATCCGCTCTTAGAATATCTCAAGTCGAAAAAGGATCAGCTCTCCCCCCTGCTGGTCTTAACCCACAACCATCCCGACCCGGATTCCATCTCCAGCGCCTGGGCCCTTTCTTTCCTGGCGGAGCGGCTTCACGGAATCCGGTGCCGGATGGTGTACGGCGGGATCATCGGCCGGAGGGAGAACCAGATGATGGTTCGGATCCTGAAAGTTCCTCTCTACCCGGCTAAAGCCGAGGAGATCGAGCGGGCTGCCAATGTTGCGGTGGTGGACAGCCAGCCCCCGTTCCAGAACAATCCCCTTTCTCCCCAGCGCAAAGCCCAGATCGTGATCGACCACCATCCGCGGCACGCCAAGACCGACGCGGAGCTGGTCTTAATCGACGAGAAGGCCGGGGCCACCGCCACTTTGCTGGCGGAAGCGCTCCTGGAATCCCGTTTGGAAATCCTCACGCCGTTAGCCACCGCGCTGGTTTACGGGGTCGGATCGGAGACGCAGAACCTGGGGCGGGAAGCCGGCCCCCGGGACGTCGCGGTTTACCGGAACCTGTTAACTGCCGCCAGCATGAAGGCCTTGGCCCAGATCCAAAACCCAACCCGTCCCCGTTCCTTCTTCACCACGCTGGGGCGGGCGATCCGGCAGGCCTTTGTAGTCCAGCAGGTCATTGGAGTCCACTTGGGGGCGGTTCCCAGCCAGGACATGGTCTCTCATGTGGCTGACTTTCTGCTGACTCACGAGAAGATCCGCTGGTCCATCGTGACCGGCCGATACGAGGGGTTCCTGTTCGTCTCCTTGAGGACCCGGAACACGCGCGCTGAGGCCGGGCGTCTGATCTGGCGGCTGCTGGGCACCGGCGGATCAGCCGGCGGCCACGGGATGATCGCCGGAGGTTCGATCCTAGTCGGCAAAGAGGTCTCCGAGGAGACCTGGCGCAAGGCGGAGGCCAAGCTGGCGGCCGACTTTCTGCGCAGCCTGGGATACAAAGAGCCGTGCGCCTTCGAATATCCTTTCCGGTAGGCAGCGCCTTTGCTAAATCTTCTTTCCTACCGGAACTTCCGACTTCTCTGGCTGGGCCAGCTCTGCTCCCAGTCCGGGGACCGGCTGACCCAGCTGGTCCTGGTGGCGCTGGCGGCCAGCCGGGCCTCCGGGTCCACCTTAAGCTTGGCCAAGGTGCTGGTGATGACCTCTCTGCCGGCCCTCTTCTTGAGCCCTTTCGCCGGGGCCTTCGTCGATCGGTGGGATCGCAAGCGCACGATGATTGTCTGCGATTTCATCCGGGCCGGCGCCCTGCTGAGCCTGCCCTGGCTGGTCCAGACCCCCAGCACGATCCCTTTCTACGGCGCGGTCTTCCTGATCTTCGCGGTGGGATCTTTCTTTGTGCCGGCCCGGCTGGCGATGATCCCGGATCTGGTTGCCTCGGATCGACTGGGCCAGGCCAACGCCCTGTTCACCTCCTCCGGCCTGATCGGATCCACTCTCATCCTGATCGTGGGGGCTTTTTGGGTGGAATGGATCGGTCCATTCAAGAGCTGCGGGCTCAACGCCGCCAGCTACCTGGCCTCCGCGGTTTTCATCCTTCCGATCCGGCGCGAAAAAACCGTCGCCGGGGTGAAAGAAGATCACCCTCGCCGGATCTTCGCCCAGATCGCCGAGGGCTTAAGGGAGCTCTGGAGACATCCGGAGACCCGGCGGGTGACCGGCCTGCTGGGATTGCTCATGGCCGGGGCCGGGGCCGGCATCGTGGTGGGGACGGTGCTGGTCCAGCAGATGCTCGGATCGATGACGAAAGATCTGGGGTTCTTGAGTCTCTGGCTGGGGGTCGGGATGCTGGCCGGCTCCACCGCCTACGGCCGGTGGGGAGTCCGGCGGCCTCATCGGAAGGTTCTGGGTCTGGCCTTCTTAGGCTTCGGGATGGCGCTGTGGGGATTTGTCGCGGCGGTGATCGGCTTCAGATCAGGGGCGTACGCTTCCGCGGCGGCCGCTTTTCTGGGGTTCTGGATCGCCCCGGTCGGGGTAGTCATCAACACGCTGGTGCATGAGGCCCACCCGGAACGGCTCCACGGGCGGATCTTCAGCAGTTTGGGGGTGGTGATTAACCTGGCCTGGATCGGATCGATGCTGACGGCCGGGTGGGTCGCGGAACGGGGGGGACGCGGCCTTTTCCTGACCGGACTGGGGGCGGCGTTCGCTCTGAGCGGAGGGTGGCTGCTTTTGACGCGCCCGGCCCCGTGTTATACTAAGAGCCTAACCCAAGGAGGGGCGGGGTGAGCGAAGCAGCAGTTAACATCACTCAAACGAACTTCCAGTCGCAGGTTCTGCAGTCTAAAACGCCGGTCCTGGTCGATTTCTGGGCGCAATGGTGCGCCCCCTGCCGGGCGGTGGCTCCGATCCTCGATGAGCTGGCCGCCAAATACCAGGGCAAATTCGTCGTCGGCAAGGTTAACGTCGATGAGGACCAGGATTTGGCCGCCCAATTCGGCATCCTCAATATCCCGACCCTGATCTTCTTCAAAGGAGGCCAGGAGGTGGACCGGATGGTTGGCGTCCAGCCCAAGAGCCAGCTGGAATCCAAGATCCAGAAGCTGACAGCGTAACTGGCATTCTATGTTGCTCACTAGCTGTCATCGCGAGGCCCCGAAGGGGCCGTGGCGATCTGAGGGGATTGCTTCGCCCCCACTGATTCGTCCGCCAAAGTTCTGTGGCGGACGGTGGGGGCTCGCAATGACGGATAAGAAGTGGCTGTCCCAGCGATAGCGGTTTGCTGTTCCGGCCAGGGGACTAATCTTCAGGCGATCCTTTCAGCGATCCGACGCCGGCGTTTGAAGGCCCGGATCGCGGTGGTGGTCAGCGACAGCCCTGCTGCCTTCGCGATCCAGCGGGCGCTGGCGGCCGGCGTGCCCGCCGTCGTCATGGATCCGCGTCATTATTCCAGCCGGACCGCGTTCGACCGGGCGCTGGCTCGCGTCATCGACCGCTACCGGGCCCGGCTGATCGTGCTGGCCGGCTTCATGCGGATCCTCTCTCCGTGGTTCGTGCGGCGCTATCGGAACCGGATCCTCAACATTCACCCGGCCCTCCTGCCGGCTTTCCCCGGGCCGCGCGCGGTCCGGGACGCTCTGCGGCACGGGGTGAAAGTGACTGGGGTGACGGTCCATTTTGTGGATGAGCAGGTGGATCACGGGCCGATCCTTCTGCAGGCGCCGGTCCCCATTCGGAAGGGCGACACCGAGAAGACTCTGTTGGAGAGGATCCATCGCGTGGAGCATCGGCTTTATCCGGAGGCCATCCGGCGGGTGCTGGCTGGTAAACGAAGAGTGAAGCATGGCTCCTCTTAAATCGGCCATTCGTTCGGTCGTCGCCCGGGAGATTCTGGATTCCCGCGGGGTTCCGACCCTCGAGGCGGACATCCGGCTCTCCGGCGGCGGATTCGGACGGGCGGCAGTTCCCAGCGGGGCCTCCACCGGGCGGTATGAGGCCTGGGAACTTCGGGATGGGAATCCCCGCCGCTTCGGCGGCAAGGGGGTGCTCAAGGCCCTGCGCGGTATCGAGAAGGTGATCGCTCCGGCTTTGAAAGGGATGAGCGCTTTCGAACAGGCCGCCATCGACGCCAAGCTCCTGGAGCTTGACGGCACCGACAACAAATCCCGCCTCGGGGCCAACGCGATCTTGGCCGTTTCCTTGGCCGCGGCCAAGGCGGCCGCCTCACAGAGGAAGGAACCGCTTTACCGGTATCTGGGCGGATCCAAGGCGAACCTGCTTCCGGTGCCGCTGATGAACATCATCAACGGAGGCCTTCACGCCGACAACGGGCTGGACCTGCAGGAGTTCATGATCATGCCGGTGGGGGCCTCCAGTTTTCGGGAAGCCCTGAGGATCGGAGCGGAGGTGTTTCAGTCCCTCAAAGGAATTTTGAAAACCAAGCATCTGTCCACCGCCGTGGGAGATGAGGGGGGATTCGCCCCCCGGCTTGCCTCCAACGAGGCGGCGATCCGGGTGATCCTGCAGGCGATCGAAAAGGCCGGCTACAAACCGGGACGGCACCTGGTGCTCGCGTTGGATGTGGCCGCCAGCACCTTCGGGGGAGAGAAAGGTTATTCGTTGAAAGCGGAGAAGATCCGCGACAGCTCCGCCCGACGGCTGGTCGAGCTCTACCAGAAATGGGTCTCCCGGTTCCCGATTGTTTCGATCGAGGACGGCCTCGGCGAGGATGACTGGGCCGGCTGGGGGGATCTCACCCGCCGGCTCGGCAAGAAGGTTCAGCTGGTGGGGGACGATCTGTTCGTGACCCATCCGGAGCGCCTGCGGATGGGGATCTCCCGTGGCGTGGCTAACGCCATCCTCATCAAGCTCAACCAAATCGGGACCCTGACCGAGACCTTGACCTGCATCGAGACGGCCAAGCAAGCCGGCTACGCCACGGTGATCTCCCACCGCTCCGGGGAAACCGAAGACACCACGATCGCTCACTTAAGCGTGGGGGCATCGGCCGGCCAGATCAAAACCGGGTCGCTTTCGCGAAGCGAGCGGGTGGCCAAATACAACGAACTGCTCCGGATTGAAGAGGAGCTGGGCCCGAAGGCCCTCTACGCGGGAAGACAATGGATCCCAAGAAACATTTCTTAACCGCCGCGCTGGTCGCCGGCGGGCTGATCCTGCTCTACGGCTCCGGCGCCCTGCGCTGGGTGGAGCTGAAGTTCCGGCAGATTCAGCTCCAGGAGGAGATCGCCGGTTTGAAGCGGGAGAACCAGCGCCTCTACTTGGAGTCCCGCCGCCTGCGGGAAGACCCGGCCTACGCCGAGGCCCAGTACCGCCGCCAGCTCGGGTTCGTCCGCCCCGGCGAGACCATCGTCCGGGTCCGCGACTCCGCCGACTGAGCGTCAAAAAGGGTCAGGCGCTTTTTGACGCCAGCTGTCCGGCCGATCAGGTGGTATAATCATCTCCATTGCGGGGTGGAGCAGTCTGGTAGCTCGTCAGGCTTGGAATAATTCTGGGCCGCTCAGCCGGCAACGGCTGAGGCAACACCCGTCAAATTCGGGGAACCCTTTACTGGGAATCCCGAGCCAAGTCCGCCGTCGTTCATTGGCGGAAAGGTGTAGAGACTATGTTCGAAGCAGAGAAGAAAGGTCCTGTTATGAAGGGCCAAGAAACAGTCTCCTATGCAAGATCATTCCTTATCGGAATGATCTTAGGAGACTCGTATGTAAGGCGCAGAGCGAAACAAAGGTCGACAGTGGAATGGACCGTTTCACACAGTGAGAAATGCGGTGACTTGGTTGAATGGAAGCGCAATGAGTTGGTCAAGCTGTTTAAGATTCAAAGGCCGACAATTCACGTGTCTTCAAATGGGGAAGGACTCAAGCACGTGTTTTCCTTCACTGCTGGCGGGAGGATAAAGATTGTGAGCCAGTGGTTTAGTAAGGAGGGAAGAAGGCACCTTACCCCAAAAATCAGGTTTATGGACCATTCGGTCGGACTAGCGATGCTGTTATGCGACGATGGCAGCGTACGGAAAAGAAAGAAATTTCACCGAGACGGTTCTCTGTATCACCTGAAACCAAGTTTCACCATTGCAACACATAGCTTTTCGCTGGAGGAAGTCCAGAGACTGTTAGACCATCTTTTGTCTGTCTTTGGGGTTGAGGGCCTCGTCAATCCTGAAAGACGGATGAGGAATGGCGAAAGGAAGGAATATTACCGGTGCCACTTCAATGTAGAAAACAGCAGGAAGTTGTGGGCGCTGGTGGAGCCGTATATTCCACAAGTTCCTTCCATGAAAGCCAAATTCGCCTACGCTTATGAACGCTTCGGACATTAACGGCGGGCATCCCCCACCAGTTGCTGGTGGGGGATGAAGAGATAGTCCAGACCACAAATCTCCCACCGGCGCGTCGGTGGGGGAGCAGCGAAAGCTGTAGTGGTACGCATAACCTGAAGGTCGGCCGTTCAAATCGGCCCCCCGCTATTTCCTCTAAGTTTTTACGTCCGCGAAGCGGACGAATCTAGAAGAATCCCGAGCAGCGCGAGGGAGCGTCTTACGAGGGGTTACGGCGGCGACGCCGTAACCCCTTTGGTTTGATTTCCTTCCGTCGATCTGCTATCTTTGATTGGTTACCCTTCGTTTTTCTTCCTTTGGAAGAGGGGGGATCATGGGGCGTGCTGAGGAGACGGACGGTCCCCCAACGAGACCTTTCCCGCACGCTTTACTTCGCAAAGCGAAGTATGCGGGGCCTTAGGAAAGGGGAATACTAAGGGGAAAACCTGGGTTTTCCCCTTAGACATTTGCTGGCCAATTATTCTATGGGCCGCCCCTCGAACGCCGAATGGCTCATGATGCCCGTGGGAAAGGGCACCATTGGCCAGCAAATGTGCGCCCGTAGCTTCCGCCAAGAAGATTGGCGGACCTGCGCCCATAGCTCAGTTGGATAGAGCGACGGGCTTCGGACCCGTAGGTCGGAGGTTCGAATCCTCCTGGGCGCGGGTCTTCCTCTATGCGGACCCGCCGACGCTTTGTGGCGGGCAATTGGATAGAGTGACAGGCTTCGAACCTGGAGGTTGGGAGTGCGAGTCTCCCCGGGCGCGATTTTGGCGTGTGGCGAGATTCATCGGGAGCTGCGACGGGCCCAAATTTTAACGAGGAGAAAATGGATTTCCTTATATGTGATGCTCCCATGAAGTGGCGGGAAAAGAAAGAGCAGATCCAGAAGCTCCGTCGAGACGGTTTCAGCTACCAAGAGCTTATGAACCAGCTTCCCTTTAAGGTAGCTAAAGGGACCGTCAGCCGCTGGTGCAAGGAGATTGAATTAACGCCAGAGCAGTTGGGCCGGCTGGATGGGATCAAGTGCGAGAACTGGTACAGGAATCGGCTGAAGGGGTCGAAATCTACTCAGTGGCGCAGGGCTGAGGAAGTGGCCACAATTAAAGCGATGGCACGGAAGGAAATTCCTAGCCTGACGAGAAGAGACCTCTGGATTGCAGGACTGATGCTTTATTTGGCGGAGGGGGGTAAAACCAAGGACGTTACCTTCTCCAACTCGGATCTCAGCACGGTCCGTTTCATGATGAAGTGGTTCCGGGAAATCTGTCGTGTCCCAGAGGGCAAATTCAAGAGCCAGTTAAACATCCATTCTGGACAAGACGACTCAACCATCAAGGATTTCTGGTCTAAGGTAACTGGGATTCCACTATCTCAATTCGGAAAGAGCTACATCAAGAAAGAGGGAACGGGTCACCGGAAGAACATCTTATATCACGGAACAATCAAAATCAGCGTCTGTAACCGAAACTTGTTTTACAAGATCATTGGCTGGACTGAGGGAGTTTTTGAGAGAAGCTTCGGGCCGTTAGCTCAATTGGCAGAGCAGGGCGCTCTTAACGCCAAGGCTGCTGGTTCGATTCCAGCACGGCCCATTGACTTAGACGACAATATTTATGTGATGGATCGAGCATAGAGCGTTCTCTCGGATTCACGGGCACGTGGCGAAACTGGAAAACGCGCAGGATGTAGGATCCTGTCCCGTAAGGGGTGGGGGTTCGACTCCCTCCGTGCCCAACGAAGCGTTTTTGCTTTCGTAGAGTTCGTTTGCGGGTGTAGCTCAGCGGTAGAGCACCTCCTTGCCAAGGAGGACGTCGTGGGTTCAAGTCCCATCACCCGCTCTATTTTAACGGTCAGCGGAGGTTGAACAGCGTGAAAATTACTGATTTCCTGAAGGAAAAAGCGATCAACGTCAATCTGACGGCGACGGACAAAGAAGGGGTGGTACGGGAGTTGGTTTACGCCCTGGGCAAGGCCGGCGAGATCAAGCCGCCGGATGAAGGAAAGCTGGTTCCCATCCTGATGGCCCGGGAGGCCTTGGGATCCACCGGGATCGGGCAGGGGGTGGGGATCCCGCACGGCAAGTCCAACTGCGTCAAGGAGCTGGTGGCAGCTTTCGGTCTTTCCCGCCGCGGGGTCAATTTCGATTCGCTGGATGGGGAGCCGGTCCATATCTTTTTCCTCCTTTTAGCGCCGGAGGATTCGGCCGGACCGCACCTGAAGGCGCTGGCCCGCATCTCCCGCTTGCTGAAGGACCGGTTCTTCCGGGAAGGCCTGAAAGAGGCCAAGGATGAGAAACAGGTTCTGCGGATCCTTCAACAGGAGGACCAAAAGGGACTATGAAGACGCCTGGAAATTTTCAATTGTCGATTTTCGATTTTCGATCGGGAAGATTTTTCAATCGACAGTCGTCAATCTTCAATCGTCAATAAAAAGTGGCCATCACTCGGTTTGTTTTGGCGGTCCACTGCCACCAGCCGGTAGGAAACTTCGACTGGATTTTCGAGGAGGCCTATTCCAAGGCATACCTTCCTTTTCTCCAGGCCCTCCAGCGGCATCCCCCTGTCCGGGCGGTGATCCATTACAGCGGGATCCTGCTGGAGTGGTTCAAAGCGGAGCATCCGGAATTCCTGCGGCAGCTCCAAGGGCTGGTCCGCGGAGGCCAAGTGGAGATGATGGGAGGGGGCTTCTGCGAGCCGATCCTGACGATGATTCCCGAGCGGGATGCCGTCGGGCAGTTGGAAGAGATGAACCGGACCTTGAAACGGCTTCAACTGGGGACCCCCACCGGGGCTTGGCTGGCGGAACGGGTCTGGGAGCCGCAGCTGCCTTCTCTGTTTGCCCAAGCCGGGATTCGGTACACCGTGGTGGATGATCATCATCTGGCCCAGGCCGGCGTGGGAGCGGAGGACCGATTCGGCTATTACCTGACGGAAGACCGGGGCGCGGCACTGGCTCTCTTCCCTTCCTCCAAAACGCTTCGCTATCAGGTTCCCTTTAAGCCGGTGTCCGAGGTGATGGAGACTCTCGGGCGCTGCCGGTCCGAACGGCCGCAGGCGGTGGTGTTGGCCGATGACGGAGAGAAGTTCGGACTCTGGCCCGGAACCCACGACTGGGTCTACGGGCAGGGATGGCTGGAGCAGTTCTTCAGCGCCCTGGAGGCCAGCCAGGACTGGCTCCAGTGCGTGACCTTTCAGGAATGCCTGGAACAGCTTCCGCCCCTGGGGAAGGTGGTCGTTCCGCCTGGCAGTTACGAAGAGATGATGCATTGGTCCGGCGGCTCCTTCCGGAATTTCCTGCTGAAGTATCCGGAAGCCGACGCGATGCACAAAAAGATGCTGTGGGTTTCCAAAAAGCTGGAGAGCGTGTCCGTTGACACTGGACACCGGACGCGCCTTTTGACGCAGGCCCGGAAACATCTGTACCTGGCGCAGGACAACGACGCTTACTGGCACGGGATCTTCGGAGGTCTCTATCTGCCCCACCTGCGGCGGGGCCTCTACAGGCATCTGTTGGCGGCCGACCGGCTTCTCGGGGAGATGGAGGGGAAAGGCAACTGGCTGGAAGCGGAATCGCTGGACATCAACGCCGACCGGAAGGAGGAAATCCTCCTGCGTTCCCGGGGGATGAGCTTGGGCTTGGAGCCGGGCCGGGGCGGCCAGCTGGTGGAGGCAAGCGACAAGGCCAGCGGCCTGAACCTGCTGGATACCTTGGGCCGGCGGCCGGAGCCGTATCACGAGAAGCTGCGGCAGAGGGTTCCGGTGGGTCAGGCTCCGCCAGAGGCGGACCCGCCTTGGGCTGGCTCCGCCAGCGGGCCGATGAGCATCCACGAGCGGCAGGAGGTGCAAGGGATGGACTTAGCCGACGCGCTGGTTTACGACTCCTGTTCCCGGCGGGCGGGTCTGATGGATCACCTGTTTTCCCCCGAAAGCCAGGTGGAGGCACTGGCCCGAGGCCAAGCCGAGGATCTGGGCGATTTTTTGGAAGCTCCTTACCAGGGGAGGATACGCCGCGGCCGGGGGCGGGTGGAAGCCGTGCTTTCCCGGGAAGGGCGAATCCGGCTCGGCGGGGCGGATCATCCGCTGCGGCTGGAGAAGAGGGTGAGTCTTTCTTCGAAGGAGCGGGGTTTTTCGGTCCGGTACCGGTTGAGTAACCGGTCGGAGATCCGGCTGGAATTCCTGTTCGGCAGCGAGCTGAACCTGAACTTAAAGGATGCCCATGTCAATCGGATCGGAGAGGCCGAAGGGATCGAGCGGTTCTCGGTGACGGATCCGGCCCTGCGGCTCAAGGCCGACTGGGACTTCGGTCTTCCGACCCGGCTCTGGTATTTTCCGGTGGAAACGGTTTCCGATTCGGAGAAGGGGATGGAGCGGAATTTCCAGGGGGTGAGCCTGACCTTCTTGTGGCCGGTTGCGCTGGAGCCTGGCGCCTCCTGGCAGGTCCAATGGCAGTTTAAGGTGGAATCTTGAAAAAGCCGCTCCGGAAGAGACTGAACATCCGCAATCCGCAGGGACTTCATGCCCGGCCGGCCGCGGTCTTCGTGCGGGTGGCCAAGCAGTTCAAGTCGACCGTCTGGGTCCGGAAAGGCAGGCGGGTCGTGGACGGCAAGTCGATCATGGGGATCCTCACCCTGGCGGCGGAACGGGGCTCACTCGTGGAGTTGATCGCTCACGGGCCGGATGCCCGGGAAGCCCTTCATGCTCTCGAACAGATCCTTTCCCACCCGGATCTGCCCGTGGTGGTGAACCTGATCCGGCACGCCCCGCCCCATGGCTCCACCACCTGACCCTGGCCCGAAGGGCCAATCAAATCGGAGATTTGATCCGCCTTCGGCGGATGAGTCAGGTGGTGGGGTGGCCACTCCTCTTAACCAGCGCTTCGAAGGGATTCCGGCTTCCCCCGGGGTGGCCATCGGCAGGGCCTTCCTGCTGGACAGCCAGGAGGTTTCCGTCATCCGGCGGGCCATCTCTCCGGAGGCCATTCCGCAGGAGATCGTCCGGTTTGAAGAGGCGCTCCTTCAAACCCGGCGGGAGATCCAGGCGATTCAATCCAAAATCTCCGGGGAGCTAGGGTCCGAGCACGGGGACATCTTCATCGCCCACCTGATGGTTCTGGAGGACCGGGCGCTGCTGGAGGAGGTGATCATCCGCCTTAAAAGCGAGCAAGTCTGTGTGGAACATATCTTCTCCGAGGTGCTCAAGAAGTATATACGGACCTTCTCGAAAGTGGAGGATGAGTATCTCCGGGAGCGGACCAGCGACCTGCAGGATGTAGGCCGGCGGATCTTAAGGAATTTAACCGGCAAGAAGCGGCAAACGCTGATGGAAACCACCCAGCCGGTCATCGTAGTGGCCTATGACCTGTCCCCTTCTGACACGGCCACGATGGATCGGAAGCACGTCATCGGGTTTGTCACCGACATCGGAGGGCGGACCTCCCACACGGCGATCATGGCCAAGTCGCTGGAGATCCCGGCGGTGGTGGGCTTGCGGGAGGCGACCCGCCGGATTCGGCCCGACGACATGGTGGTTGTGGACGGCTCCAGCGGAACCGTCCTGGTCAACCCGGACCCGCAGACCCTCAAGACCTACGAGGAACTGCGGGAGCGGCTGCTGGGAATCGACCGGGCCCTCCTGAAGGTCAAGGACATGCCGGCCGAAACGCCCGACGGCCGCCGGGTTTTCCTCATGGCCAACATCGAGCTGCCCGAGGAGATCCCTTCGGTGATTGCCCACGGGGCGGAGGGGATCGGTTTGTACCGGACCGAGTTTTTTTACATGAATCGGAACGACTTGCCTACCGAAGAGGAACAGTTCGAGGCCTACCGGCACGTCGCCCAGGCAATCGCCCCTCATTCGGTGATCATCCGGACGATCGACTTAGGCGGCGACAAGTTCCTCTCCGAGCTGAAGATGCCCCGGGAGATGAACCCCTTCCTGGGATGGCGGGCGATCCGCTTTTGCCTGGCCCGGCCGGATCTGTTCAAGGTCCAACTGCGGGCGATCCTGCGCGCCTCCGTCTTCGGGAAGGTCAAGCTGATGTACCCGATGATCTCCGGCGTGGAGGAGCTGCGGGCGGCCAATCAGATCCTGGAGGAGGCCAAACAGGAGCTGGTCCGAGAGGGCAAAGCGTTTGAAGCCGGCATCGAAGTCGGGGCGATGATCGAAGTTCCCTCGGCGGCGGTCACCGTGGACCTGCTGGCTTCCCACGCCCGCTTCTTCTCGATTGGGACCAACGACCTGATCCAATACGCCCTGGCGGTGGACCGGGTCAACGAAAAGATCGCCTACCTGTATGAGCCGGCCCATCCGGCGGTCCTGCGTCTGATCCGCCAGGTGATTGACGTGGCCCACGAGCATGGGCTGTGGGTTGGGATGTGCGGGGAGATGGCGGGTGAGCCGGCACTTGCCCTGATCCTGCTGGGGCTGGGTCTGGACAGCTTCTCCACCAGCGCAGTCAACGTGCCCCGAATCAAGCAGGTGATCCGATCGGTGCCGACCTTCTTTGCCAAGGAAGTGGTGAAGGAATCCATGCGGTTTTCCACCGGCAGGGAGGTGGAAGTTTACGCGCAGAAGCGCCTGCGGGAGCTGGTCCCGGAGATGTTATGACCCCGCCCCTGCTTTCCCTGGATCGATCCGACATGCTCGGGAAGGCGGCGGCCTTAGGCAGCCAGTGCCGGCAAGGCTGGCGGCTCGGGCTGGATTGGCCGATCCCGGCGGCTTGGGCCGATTCCAAGCAGGTTCTTGTCTTAGGGATGGGGGGTTCCGCGATCGGGGCCGACCTGCTCCAGGGGATATTAAGGGACCGGCTTCCTAAACCGGTCGCCGTGAACCGGGCCTACACGATCCCGGATTGGGTCGGCCGGGAGACGCTGGTCTTAGCCTGCAGCTATTCCGGCAACACGGAGGAGACCCTTTCGGCGGCGGTTGCCGCCGCCGAAAAGGGGGCCCGGATCGCAGCGATGGGCTCCGGGGGAAAGCTGGCCGACTGGTCCAAGCGAAACGGGATCCCGTTTCTTCCCGTCCCGGCCGGCCTTCCGCCCCGCTCGGCGGTCGGCTATTTCATCTTCGGGCCGCTGGGCCTGCTGGCCCGGTTGGACTGGATCGAGGCTGAGAGTGTGCCGGTGGGAAGGGCCTGCGCGGCACTGGAGCGATTCATTCAGGAGAAACTGGCCGGCGCAGCACCCGCGGCCTCTAACCCGGCCCGGAAGCTGGCCGCCCGCTTGAAAGGAAGACTGCCGGTGCTTTACGGGGCTTCCGACGGATGGGAAGGGGTCACCTACCGCTGGCGGACCCAGTTGGAGGAGAACGCCAAGACCTTGGCCTTCCACCACCTGTTCCCGGAGGCCACCCACAACGAGATCTCCGGCTGGGTCCAGCCGCGTCTTCTGATCAAAAAGACGGCCGCCCTGTTCCTGATGGATGAAACGATTCATCCCCGGACCCGGCGCCGGATGGAGTTCACCCAGCGGATCGTCCGCCGGGAGGGGGCCCGAGTGGAGGTGATCCGGGTATCCGGCGCCTCTTTCCTGGAGCGCCTGCTCAAGCTGATCGCCCTGGGCGATTTTACCAGCATTTACCTGGGCCTTCTTTACCGGATCGACCCGGCCCCGGTGGCTCGCGTGGAGGCGCTAAAGAAGTACCTGAGAAGGCGTTCATGAGTTCACGAGTTCATGAGTGAACAATGGTAGCTCTCATTTTGGCGGCGGGTTATGGGACTCGGTTATATCCTTTAACCAAGGAGATTCCCAAAGCGCTTCTGCCGGTGGCGGGGCGCCCGATCCTGGAGCATCTAATGGAAAAGCTGGAGGCCCCGGAACTGGAGATCCGCCGGATGGTGATGGTCTCCAACCGAAAGTATCTCCAGCCGTTCCAGAGGTGGCTGGCCCACCGGCCGGGCAAGCTGCGGGGAACGGTCTTGGACGATGGCTCCACCTCGGAGGAGAACCGGCTGGGCTCCGTGGGGGACATGGCCTTCGCCATCCGGGCCGCTTCCTTGGAACAGAAGGACCTGCTGGTCTTGGGCAGCGACAACCTGTTCCGGGACGATCTGGTCGGGTTTGGCCGGTTCGCGCAAGAGAAAACGCCCGCGGTTACGCTGGGGGCCTACGAGTTGTCGGACAAAACCTCGGCCAGCCGGTACGGGGTGCTGACCGTGAAGGAAAACCGGATCGTGGCCTTTCAGGAAAAACCGGCCCAACCCTCCTCCGCCCTGGTCTCTATGGCGGTCTATTTTTTCCCGCGCCAATCGGTTCCTCGAGTGTTAGAATATGTCGCTTCGAGCCGGTCCACGGATACCCTCGGATCGTTCATCCAATGGTTAATCAGCCGGGAAACGGTGTTCGCTTTCCCGTTTCAAGGTCCGTGGTTTGATATCGGCGATATCGCTTCCTACACGCACGCACAGGAGAGTTACGTGTCATGAGCGCGAGATCGAAGTATGTGTTCACCTCGGAGTCGGTCACGGAAGGTCACCCGGACAAGCTGGCCGACCAGATTTCAGACGCCATTTTGGATGCCATCTTTGAGAAGGACCCGCAGGGCCGGGTGGCCTGCGAGACGCTGATCACCACGGGCCTGGTCGTGGTGGCCGGCGAGATCACCACCAGCTGCTACGTCGAGGTGCCTAAGTTGGTCCGGGAGGTGATCCGGGAGGTCGGCTACACCGATCATCAGGAGGTCGGCTTTAACTACCGGACCTGCGGGGTGGTCACCGCCATCCAGGAGCAGTCCCCGGACATCGCCCTGGGGGTGGACACCGGCGGGGCCGGCGACCAGGGGATGATGTTCGGCTACGCCACCCACGAGACGCCGGAACTCATGCCTCTTCCGATCATGCTGGCCCACCGGCTGGTCCGGCGGCTGGCCGAGGTTCGGAAGAACAAAACCTTGAATTACCTGCGGCCCGACGGCAAATCCCAGGTTACCGTCGAATATGTGGACGGCAAACCAACCCGCGTGACCGGAATCGTGATCGGAGCGCACCACAGCACCCGGGTCGCAACACCCAAGCTTCGGCGGGACATCCGGGAGCTGGTGATCGACCCGATCATCCCCAAGGAGTTCCACAGCAAGGAAACCCAATACTTCATCAACGCCACCGGCCGGTTCGAGGTGGGCGGCCCCATGGCCGACACCGGCGTCACCGGGCGCAAGATCATCGTCGACACCTACGGCGGATTCGGCCGGCATGGGGGCGGGGCCTTCAGCGGCAAGGATCCCACCAAGGTGGATCGCTCCGCCAGCTACATGGCCCGCTACATCGCCAAACAGATCGTGGCGGCGAAACTAGCCGACCGGTGCGAGATTCAGCTGGCCTACTGCATCGGGGTCCGGGAGCCGGTTTCCGTGATGGTCAACACCTTCGGCACGGGAAAAGTGCCGGAGCCAGTCCTGGAGCAGACAGTCCAGAAGGTGTTCGACTTGACCCCGGCCGGGATCATCCGGGATCTAAAGCTGCGCCGGCCCTGCTACCGGAAGACCGCCGCTTACGGCCATTTCGGCCGGAACGAAAACGGCTTCACCTGGGAAGAGCTGGACAAAGTGGATCTCTTGAAGAAGGCTGTTTTCGGGGAGGGACGCAAGAAGCATTCCTCCAAGATCGTGCTGCTTCCTAAGCCGGGTCACCTGATCGGATCTCTTTAAAGCGACCCGTCCCCTTCCGATGCCTTCCGACGTCAAGGATCGTTCCTTAGCCAAGGCCGGCCGCGCCCGGATTGAGTGGGCCGGCCGGTTCATGCCGGTCCTAGCTCAGATCCGGGAACGGTTCCGGAAAGAGCGTCCCTTAAAGAAGATCAAAATCGGCTGCTGCCTGCATGTCACCACCGAAACGGCTCAGTTGATGGAGACCCTTCGGGCCGGTGGAGCGCAGGCCTCCCTGTGCGCCTCCAATCCGCTCTCCACCCAGGATGACGTGGCGGCCGCTTTAGCCGTGGACGGATTTTCCGTTTACGCCATCAGGGGGGAGGACCGGAAGACCTACTACCGCCACATCCTGGCGGTTCTCAGTGCCTGCCCCCGGATCACGATGGATGATGGGGCCGACCTGGTCTCCACGATCCATCAACGAATGAGGACAGTCCAGAGAGGGGACACTTCCCCGATGCTCGGCTCCACCGAGGAGACCACGACCGGAGTGATCCGGTTGAAGGCCCTGGAGAAAGCAGGAAAGCTCCTTTTCCCGGTGGTGGCGGTCAACGACTCCCAGACGAAGTTCATGTTCGACAACCGGTACGGCACCGGACAGTCCACCCTGGACGGGATCCTGCGGGCCACCAACATCCTGATCGCCGGCTTGCGGATCGTGGTCTGCGGCTACGGCTGGTGCGGGCGGGGGGTGGCGATGCGCTCCAAGGGAATGGGGGCCCACGTGATCGTCTGCGAGACCGATCCGGTCCGGGCGCTGGAGGCGGTGATGGACGGCTACGAGGTGATGCCTCTGTCAGCCGCCGCCTCGAAAGGGGACTTATTTATCACGGTGACCGGCGACATCCGGGTAATCGGCGGATCCACCTTCGCCCGGATGAAGGATGGGGCCCTCGTGGCCAACAGCGGCCACTTCAACGTGGAGATCGACCTGGAGACGCTCCAGAAGATGAGCCGGAAGGTGCGCCAGATCAAGCCGCAGGTCAAAGAGTACACCTTAAAGAACGGCCGGCGGGTGCTGGTCCTCTCCGAGGGGCGCCTCGTCAACCTCTCCTGCGCGGAGGGGCATCCGGCCGCGGTTATGGACATGAGCTTCGCCAACCAGGCCCTCTCCGCCGAGTGGCTGGCCCAGTCCGGCGGGCGTCTGGCCCCCCAAGTTCACCGCCTGCCGGAAGCCATCGACCGGCAGATCGCCGCCTTAAAGCTCAAGAGCTTAGAGATCTCCATCGACCGGCTCACCCCCGAGCAAAAGAAGTACCTCGCCAGCTGGGAAATCGGCACCTGAATCCATGCGCCGGTCTTTTTTTATCCAGCGAATCGCCGCCCACTTCTTAACGCTGGCACTTTGCCTTCCCCCACCTGCCTTTGCTCTCCGTCAGGAGAGCGCCCCGGAATCCCACGACACAGTTCCTCTCCTCGTGGGAAGGGAGTGGGGGATAAGGCATCTAGAATTTAGAAAACAGGCCTTGATTCTGGCCAGAATTTAGGGTAAGATTAGTTTTGGAGGTACCCATGCGGTTTATCACCATCTCCGAATTGAAGAATGAGGCATCGTCCGTTGTGCATCGCGTTGAAGAAGGCGATCCCGTGGTGGTCATGCGTCATGGGAAACCGCGGGCGGCCATGATTCCTTTGAGGGAAAAGGAGTTGGATCAGCTCCTCTTCGAGTCCAGTCCCACGGTTCAGCGAGTGCTTCGGGAGGCCCTCAGAGATCTAAAAGCACGCCGCACGGTCAGTTTGCGCGAATACCTTCGTGGCCGCCGATCCCCTTGAGTCGATTCGCCTCGTTCGCCGTGCCCAGAGGGATCTGGACGCCTTGCAGCAGAATGACCGCCGACGAATCCTTGAGGATATCCTCCGTTTGTCCCGCAGAGAATTTCCGGGAGAAGTGAAGAAGATATCCGGCCTCCCGGGGAATCCTTTTCAAGCTGACTCAGGACGGTTCAGGATCTTGCATCTCTGGCAGGGCCAGGCATTGGTCATCTTAGCCGTCTTCGCGAGAACTCAGCAACGAGACATCTTTCGAGCCCTTCGGAAGAAGCCAGCGCTTTAGAACCTGAGCGCTTTAGGCCAGGCGGCGCCAGGTCTGGCGGATGCCGTAGGTGGCGAAAAGAAACGGTGCCGCCCAGGCGGCGATTAAAGGGGGAAACCACCCGCCCTTGCCTAAAGCGATCAGGATCGCGTTGGCCGCGTAGAAAACCAGCCCTACCCCTAACCCCAAACTGAGTCCCAACACGGCCCCTGCTCCCCGGACCGGCTGGATCGCGAAGGGGATCCCGATTAAGACCAGGACCAGGCAGGCGAAGGCGGAGGCCGGCTTGGCATAGAGATCCACCTTCAGCTTGCGCAAAGTGGCAGATCCGGCTCCTCGGAGCCGCTCCAGATAGCGGGCCAGGTCCCTGGTGTTCATGAAGGCCGCCTGCGAGTCGGACTTGGCCAGGATCTCCGGGCGGTCCACCGGCAGGATTTTTGTCTCAAACGGAACCGGGCGGCCCACCGCCTGCCCCTGCAGGTTGAACTGCAGGATCGTGCCGTTCAAAAAGCGCCAGCTCTCGCCGGTCCAGACGGCCGATTGGGCGGTGATTTTGCGCTGGAGTCGAAGGTTGGGCCCGTGCTGGAGGATCACAATCCCTTCCAATTTCTTTTCTGTCGGATCGAACGATTTGGCGTACAGCAGGGTGTGCCCCAGCCCGTAGGCGGCCAGATGCTCGATTGTTTTTATAACCCGATGAGGTTTTTTGGGATCGGCCGGACGTTCGAGATAAGTCTCCTTGAAGGAGTCAGTAACCAGAGCCGCCTGGGGAGCGACCGATTCGTTGACCCCTAAGACCGCCACCGACATCAGAGCTCCCATCCAGAGCAGGGGGCGGACCACCGCCCAAGGCCCGATCCCGGAGGCCCGCATCGCCATCAGCTCCTGGTGGCGGTTGAGGTTCCCGAGGGTATAGAGAGTGGCCATCAGACAGGCGAACGGGGCCACCTGCACGAAGATGAGCGGGACCATCGTCCCGTAATAGCCGGCCAGCAGGAAGAGAGAGACCTTGTGCCGGAGGACTTCATCCAAATGCCCCAGCAGGTCGATCACCAGGTACATGCTGATGAAAATCCCCAGGCACCAGAACAGGGGGCCCACCACCAACCTCAGTATATACCGCTCCAGAATCCTCATGGGGTCTCTCCCATCCCCCCGACTCGGGGAGGCCCGCCGCGGAACGTCTGGATTCGGGGTCCTGTCATGGGGCAGCCCATCATCCGGCATCGGGGCCTCGGCCCTGAAGTATTCACAAATTCCCCGCCTTCAGTCTCCGACACTCTGGGGCACTCGTTTCGGCGTCCAGTGGTCTGGACAAACAACGGTATTCAAGTTTACCTCGTTGATCATCACAGCCTCGGGTCCTGCTTCCGCCTGAGGCGGATTCGCCTCTGGCGAAGGCTGGCATGGGGCCCACCCCCGCCCCCTCCGACCCGGACTTCCGTGGACGAGCCATCCCCGAGCGGGGGCCTGTGGGAACGGGGACAGCCCAGAAGGGGACACCCTACAACGTAGAGTGTCCCCTCTCTGGACTGTCCCCATCTGAGCCACCCGGGGGATGGGGGTTGAGGATTGTCGCACCCCCGATCCGGGGGATTCCCGGAGCGCACATCCACAGGCCGCGCGGGCATGGATCCCGAGGGCTTTAGCCCGAGGGAGAGCGCGGCCGAGGACAGAGCGAGGACGCCACGCCGGGGCGGACGAGCGATGCGCGGAGGGAACCCACGGAGCGGGGGTGGAGTCAGCCCTTTCATTGGAGGTGGGAGCGCCATAGGATCACAACCCCGACGGCGAACAGAATCATGTTCCCCAGCCACAGGGCGGGAGCCGGGGGAAGGACCCCTTTCTCCGCCAGGCCCTGGCCCACGATGAGCAGGGCGTAGTAGCTTAGGAAGATCAAAACGGATAGCCCCAGGCCGATCGATTTTTGGGCTCGGCGGGTGGTCACTCCCAGGGGAAGGCCGATCAGGACGAAAACCAGAGGGGAAAAGGCCATCGCCGTCCGGCGGTGGATCTCGATCTTTAGAGGCATCGAGTCGATTCCCTGCGTCCGGAGCCGGTCGATCTCCTCCCGGAGCTGCTCTAAGGTCATGTCCTTGGGCTTGCGGGCCAGGGCCTTGGGGTCTTGTCCTTCTTTAAGGAGCAGGTTCATCGCGTAGCTCTTGAACTCCAGCTTGTAGAATTTCTCCGGGTTCCGGGGATCCGGCTCATCGGCCGACCCGTCGTAGAGCTTGAGCATCACCCGCCGCTCGCTGGGGATCGGGATGAATTCCCCCCGCTCGGCCACCACCGTCCGGGTGGGGCGTCCCTCCCGGGGCTCGTAGATCCGGATCTTTCCCAGCCGGTTGCCCTCCACCCGATAGATGAACAGGATGTACGGCTTGAACTCCTTGATGAAGGTGCCCGGCTCCAGGAAAGCGGTCGGGTTGCGGATCCCCACATCCGCCAGCAGTAGGCGGGTGGCGAAGTGGGACCAGGGGACCAACTGATCGTTGATGGGAATGAGCGCCAGGCTCAAGGTGAACGCTGTCACCAGGACCGGCGCCGCGATGGACATGAGCCCCACTCCCGAGGTCCGCATCGCCAGGATTTCCCGGTCGCTGGAGAGCCGGCCGAAGGCGAGCAGGGTTCCCGTTAAAACCGCCATCGGGATGGTGTGAGACAAGAGGGCCGGAACGAGCAGACTGAACATCTGCAGGATCGACAGGATCGGGACCCCCTTGTTGACC
>CAYJTC010000020.1:0-22276 GCA_964372955.1 uncultured Planctomycetia bacterium
AAGCTGGCGTGACCGCTCGTCGTTGCCGGTGGCAAAAACAGAGGTGGTGGGGTGATCTCCATCGTCATCCGTTCAAAGAACGAAGGGACCTGGCTGAAGCGCTGCTTGACCGCCGTTTTTAAACAGGATCATGCCGATCTGGAGGTGATCCTGGTGGACAACGAGTCGACCGATGACACCGTGAAAGTCGCCCAGGGATTTGGCTGCCGGGTTCTCTCCATCCAGGACGGGGAGTTCAGCTACGGCCGGGCCCTGAACCGGGGGATTGAGCAGGCTCAAGGGGAGAGGGTCGTTTGCCTTTCGGCCCATTGCATCCCGGTCCACAACCGATGGCTGGAGGCCTTAAGCGCCCCTCTGGAGCAGAAACAGGTGGCGGCGGTTTATGGCAGGCAGGAACCGTTCCCGGACAGCCATGACTTTGATAAGCGGGATTTATGGACCACCTTCGGGATTGAGCGCAGGGTTCAGCGCAAGGATTTCTTCTTTCACAACGCCAATGCGATCATCCGCAAGTCGGTCTGGAAGAAGCTGGCCTTTGATGAATCGCTCTCCGGGGTTGAAGACCGGGACTGGGCCAAGCGGGTGATCTCTCAGGGGTATTGGATTGTCTATGAACCGATGGCCAGCGTTTATCATTTTCATGGAATTCATCAGGGAAGAGATGAAGAGCGGGCGCAGCGGGTCGTCCGGGTGATCGAGCTGATCCACCGGCGCCCTCTGGTGGGAGCGTAAGCGGCCCCATGGTGGTGGCGATCATTCCGGCCCGGGGCGGGTCCAAGGGTCTGCCTGGCAAGAATATCCGGATGCTGGCCGGCAAGCCGCTCTTGGCCTATTCGATTGAGGCGGCGAAGCGCTGTCCGCTCATCGATCGGGTGATCGTTTCCACGGATGACGAGGAGATCGCCGCCGTGGCCCGCCAGCACGGGGCGGAGGTGCCGTTCCTGCGTCCCGCGGAGTTGGCCACCGATGAGGCGACGACCGAATCGGTTCTCCGGCACGCGCTCCTGTGGCTGGAGGAGAAGGAAAAGATTTCGGTGGAGATCGTGGTTTTTCTCCAGCCGACTGACATCTTCCGAAAGTCCTGGATGTTGGAGGAGGTGGTCCGCCGGCTTAAACGGAATCCGGAGATAGACTCCGCCTTCGTGGCTTACGAGACCCACAAGAATTTCTGGCGGCTGGCCAACGGCCATCCGACCCGCCTGGCGGAGATCCCGTACGGTCCCCGGCAGAAGAGGGAGCACCTCTTCAGGGAGGATACCGGGATCGCCTGCGCCACCCGGGCCCGATTCATCCGGGAAGGCAAGCGCCTGGGCCCCCGGACCAGCATCGTGCCCAATACGGACCCGGTCTCCTTCGTTGACATTGAGGATGAGTTCACCTTTTGGCTGGCGGAGCAGATTCTTCTGGGCGGCAAGAGGAGCGTGAATGACTGAACCGAAGATCGTCGCGGTGATTCCGATCCGGGGGTCGGACCCTGAATTCCGGGAAGGGCCGGATCCCTTGCTGGCCGGGGCGCCGCTTCTGGAGTACTCCATCCGGTCGGCGAAAGAGTCGGCCCGCCTGGACCGGGTGATCGTCTCCACCGACAGCCGTCCGGTCGCGGAGGTGTGCCGACGGTTCGGAGCGGAGATCCCGTTCTTGAGGCCCGCTGCTTTAAGCGAGCCGGCGGCGACCGTCACGGAGGTACTCCTGCATGCGGTGGATTGGTTGAAGGCCAAGGAGGGCTATCCGGCGGACTGGGTGCTCAAGTTGGAGATCACTCATCCATTCCGTCCCAAGGGGATGATCGATGATCTGATTGAGACGGCCCTGGAGCAGGGGCTGGACTCCGCTTTTATGGCCTATGAGGAGATCCACAGCCACTGGACTCTCAATGAGTCGGGCCGGCCGGAGCAGCTAGGGCAGGGGGTGGATCTGCCCAGGGGCTGGCGCCGGCCGTTCTACCGGGAAGCCAGCGGTCTGGCGGCGCTTACCCGAGTGGAGAACTTGAGACAGGGTCGGCTGTACGGAAACAACGTGGGACTGATTCCGCTGAGGGATTTGTTCGCCATGGTCGACACACACGAGGGGCCGGAGACCCCTTCCTACCGGCAGAGGGCCGGCTTCCGGCTGGCGGAGCTGCTGGCTCCGGAGTTTCAGAAGGCGGTTGCCCCATGACCCCGCTCCTCCGATGAGAATATTGGTTACAGGCGGTGGCGGATTCATCGGCTCGCATCTGTGCGAGCGGTTCATCGCCGACCGGCACCCCGTTCTCTGCGTGGATAACCTGATCACCGGCCGAAGGGAGAACATCCAGGCCTTGAAGCGGAATCCCTCGTTTCAGTTTCTCCTCCATAACATCAGCCTCCCCCTTCAGATTCCTGAACCGGTCGATTACGTTCTCCACTTCGCTTCACCGGCTTCGCCGCCGGACTATTTGAAGTTTCCGATCCAGACGATGAAGGTCGGCTCTCTGGGAACCTTGAACGCCTTGGGAATCGCCAAGGCCAAAAAGGCGAAGTTCCTGCTGGCTTCCACCTCGGAGATATACGGCGATCCTCTGGAGAATCCTCAGAAGGAAAGTTACTGGGGCCACGTCAATCCGATCGGGCCCCGCGGGGTTTACGATGAAGCTAAGCGGTTCGCGGAGGCCCTGACGATGGCCTACCACCGGGAGCATGGGCTGGACACCCGGATCGCCCGGATTTTCAACAGTTATGGGGCCCGGATGAGGAAAGAGGATGGCCGGGCGATCCCGAATTTCATCACGCAGGCCCTCTCGGGGCAGGAGATCACCCTTTTGGGAGACGGATCCCAGACCCGATCCTTCTGCTACATCTCGGATCTGGTGGAGGGGATTGTACGCCTGATGGCTTCACCCCTCCATGAGCCGGTGAACCTGGGCAATCCTCAGGAAATGACTCTGACGGAGCTTGCCCAGAAGATCGTGCGGCTGACAGGCAGCTCCAGCCCGCTCGCCTTCAAGCCGCTTCCGATCGATGACCCGAAAGTCCGGTGTCCGGACATCACCCGGGCCAGGCAAGAGTTGAAATGGGAGCCTCAGGTCGGCTTAGAGGAGGGCCTTCGCAAGACGATCGATTGGTTCCGCGCGGCTGTTTCGGAAAAGCGGTTGACTTCAGGTAAGAAGTCCCGTATGTTCATGATTTGAACATGCAAAACAGATCTCCATACAGGGATATGCATCTTCTCCACGAAGTGGAAAAGACCCCTAACGTCACCCAGCGGGACCTCTCAAAGAGGGTGGGGGTTGCCTTAGGGCTGACCAACCTGATGCTTCGGCGGCTCACTAAAAAGGGGTGCATCAAGATCATCAACACCAAGGGGCGCCGGATCCGGTACCTGATTACCCCTCAGGGGATTTTAGAAAAGTCCCGACTTACCGTTGAGTTCATTCAGTATTCCCTCTCCCTGTACAGCGGGGTCCGCCAGTATCTACGCCACCAGCTTTCCCCCGGCCATCACCCGGGGGTTCGCAAGGTCCTGCTGTGCGGGACCAATGAGCTGGCGGAAATCGCTTCGCTCACGATCCAGGAAATGAATCTGGAGATGACCGGCGTGGTGGATCTGAATTCAGATGAGAGGCGGTTCCTGGGACATCCGGTCGAACCGGTGGAGAGGGCGCCGGAGGTTTCTTTTGACCGGCTGGTGGTGGCCTCTCTGGTTCCGGATGAGGCCCTGATCCGTCGGCTCCTGGATCTTGGAATCCCGATGGAGAAGATCGTTGTGTTGTCCAAGCCCGGGGCTCCGATCCCCTTTTCGCTTCAGGAACCGGAGACCCAACTGGAGACCGTTTAAGAGGAGGGTTTGAATGGGCCAGCAGAAGAAGGCGGTGATCACCGGAGTGGCGGGGCAGGATGGCTCTTACTTGGCCGAGCTGCTTTTGGAAAAAGGTTACGAGGTGTACGGCCTGATTCCGCGCCGATCCACGCCGCAGACCCAGACCTTGCGGCTGGACCACATCACCTCCCGCCTCCACCTGGAGTACGGGGATGTGCTGGATATGGGATCTCTCCTGCGGACGCTCAAGGAGGTCCAACCGGATGAGGTGTATCATCTGGCGGCCCAGTCCCACGTGCAGGTTTCCTTCATGGAGCCGGCCCACACCACGTCGGTTATCGTGCTAGGAACAGTCAACCTTCTGGAGGCGGTGGCCTATGCCGCCCCAGAGGCCCGCGTTTACAACGCCGCCTCCTCCGAGATGTTCGGCAATACCCCGGATGTTCCCTCCAACGAGGAGTCCCGGATGCTGCCCTGCTCTCCGTACGCGGCGGCCAAGCTCAACGCTTATCATTTAAGCCGGGTCTACCGAATTTCCAAGAAGCTGTTCGTCTCCAATGGAATCCTGTTCAACCACGAATCCCCCCGCCGAGGTCTGAATTTCGTCACCGCCAAGATTGTCCGGGGGGCGCTGGAGATCAAAGCCGGCCGGCGGGAGGAACTGGTATTGGGGAACTTGAGCTCATCCCGGGACTGGGGGCACGCAAAGGATTACGTGCGGGCGATGTGGATGATGCTCCAGCCCGATGAGCCGGACGATTTTGTGGTGGCTACCGGGGTCGAGACCACAGTCCGGGATTTTCTGGAGCGGGTCTTCAGCCGGCTGGGGATCCAGGATCCGGATCGATATGTGAAAAGCTCTTCCCGGTACATCCGTCCCTATGAGGTGAACCGCCTTAAGGGGGATGCCTCAAAGATCCGGTCCGTTCTGGGCTGGAGGCCCGAATATTCCTTGGAGGATCTGATCGACGACATGATCGCCGGCCTCGCCAAAGGGGTGAGTCCGGAAGAGGAACCCACTTTGGCGTTTCTGCCGAAGGAGGTCTAACCGTGCAACCGATTGAAGAGCAGGAGCTGAACCTGGAGGGATACATCCGGGCCCGTCTGCCCAGGGAGAAATTCATCCCGGGCAAGTCGAAAATTCCTCTGCAGGAAGTGATGTTCGCGGAGGAGGAGATCGCCGAGGCGATCGACTCGATGCTTTCCACCCAGGTGGTGATGGGAAAGAAGGTCAGGGAGTTCGAGAAGGCCTGGTGCGGATGGCTGGGGTCTCCCTGCGCGGTCGCCTCCAACAGCGGCACCTCCGCCCTCCTTTTGGCCATGCTCTGGCTGAAATTTCACCAGGCGACCCCCGAGAAACAGGAGGTCCTGATCCCGGCGGTGACCTGGAGCACCACCTTGACCACCGCACTCGTGCTGGGCCTGAAGCCGGTCCTGGTGGATGTGGACTTGACGACCCTGTGCGTCGACACCTTCGCTCCGGGGCTTTCCCGGCGGACCCTGGCCCTGGTTCCGGTTCATCTGATGGGGCACAGCGCCAACATGACGAATGTCGTGCGGGAAGCCAAAGCCGTTTCCGCTTTCCTGGTGGAAGACGCTTGCGAGGCGGTAGGGACCCGCTGGGAAGGGAAGAAGGCGGGCACCTTCGGAGAGGTAGGCGCATTCAGCTTCATGTTCGCCCACCACCTCTCCACCATGGAGGGAGGGATGTGCTCGCTGCAGAGCGAGGAGATGGCCGACCTGTTCCGGGCCTTCCGGGCGCACGGATGGGTGCGGGACTCCTCTCCCGATTTCCGGATCCACTTCGAGGAAAAGTATCCGCAAATCGACCGACGGTTCCTGTTCGGGGACGTGGGATTGAACCTGCGTCCCACGGAGATCACCGGCGCCTTCGGCATCCATCAGCTCAAGAAGGCGGACTCCTTCATCGAGAAGCGGCGCTGGGCCTTCCAACAGCTCACGCAGGGGCTCCGGGCTTACGGGGAGTTCTTCCATCTGTTTGAGGAGCGGCCGGGAGAATTTTTGAGCCCCTTCCAGTACCCCATTGTTCTGAGGGAGAAGGCCCCCTTCTCCCGGGCCGTCCTGATGAGTTTCCTGGAGGAGAACCTGATTGAAACGCGCCAGCTGGCGGCGGGCAACCTGGCCCGCCAACCGTTCCTGGAAAGGTACCGGGACTTGATCGAGATCCGGGGAGAGCTCCGGAACGCCGATCGAATTCACAGCAGCGGGTTTGTGTTCGGGATCAACCAGTCGACCGATCAAGAGCGGATCAGCTACCTCTTAGAGGTGTTCCAACGGTTCTTCAAGCGCTGGTAAGAAAAAGGATTTTGGTTGCCGGGGCCTCCGGTTTTTTGGGGAGCCATCTGGTGAGCCGGCTCAAAGCCCTCGGCTGCCGGGACGTGGTGGCGCCGGCCCGGGCGGAGTTTGATCTGACCCGGGAATCTGAGGTGGAGCGCCTTTACGGAGTCTCCCGTCCGGAGTGGGTGATCCACTGCGCGGCGGTCAACGGCGGCATCGAGTTCAACATCAAGAATCGGGGAGAAATCTTCTTTAAGAACACGATGATGAACACGCTCCTGATGGAACATGCTCGCCGCAACGGCGTGGAGAAGTTCGTCAGCATGGGCACGGTGGATGCCTATCCGAAATTCGCCCCGATGCCGCTCCGGGAGGAGTCCCTTTGGGACGGCTATCCAGAGCCGACCTGTGCCCCATACGCCTTCTCGAAGAAGATGCTCCTCGTGCAGGGACAGGCCTATCAGGAGCAGTTCGGGTTTAACGCGGTCCATCTTCTGCTGATCAATCTGTACGGGCCGGGAGACGACTTTGACCCAGCCAAGTGCCACGTGATCCCGGCCCTCATCCAGCGGATCGACCGGGCGATGGAGGAGGGGGGGTCGGTCCTGTCGGTTTGGGGGGATGGAGCTTCGCGCCGGGAGTTTCTCCATGTGGAAGATGCCGTGGAGGCCGTCCTGCTGGCGGCGGAGCATTACGACAAGCCGGAGCCGGTCAACATCGGAAGCGGGCAGGAGGTCTCCATCCGGGAGTTGGTGGAGCGGCTGGTTTCCCTCATGGGATTTCAGGGCCGGATCCGATGGGACGTTTCCCGTCCTTCCGGACATCCTCGGAAAGCGTTCGACGGATCAAAGGCCGCCCGGGAATTCCATTTCACGGCGCAGAAAGATTTCACCGAGGGTTTGCGGGAAACCGTCGACTGGTATTACCGGGAGATCAAGCCCAAGCGGGAGCGGCAGAAAGAGAGGGTGGGGTGAGCACCTCCCAGATCACCCTCCTGGTGCCCACCTTGAACCGGCCTGATTTTGTCCTCCGAATGGCGGCGTATCATCAGGCGACCGGTTTTCGCGGCTGCCTGATGGTTGGGGATTCCAGCGACCCCGCCCGGTTCGAGCAGGCCCGGCGGGGTCTGGCCCGGCTGAACCTCGATTTTCAGGTCGTTCATCTGCCGATGCCGGGATTGAAGCATTTCGAATGCCTGCGCCGGATGGCCCCGATGATCCAAACTCCCTTTGCCACCTACGTCTGCGACGACGATCTGCTGGTGACCGGCGCCCTGGAAGAGGGGATCCGCTTCCTGGAAGGGAATCCGGCGTACAGCGCTGCCTCGGGGGCGGGAATCCTGCTGGACATGGAGACGGACGGGGCCTGGGGCCAGGTAGCTGGGACCTCTCCGTTTCCTCTGAAGGGGCTGGAGCAGGAACGCTCCGCCGACCGGCTGGTGGATTTTCTGGCCGATTATTTCGTGGTGGCTTTTTCCGTGAACCGGACCGGACAGTTCCGCCGACAGTGGGAGGCCTCGCCGGAGTTCACCGATTCTGCCTTCGCCATCGAGTTGTTTCCCTGCGCTCTGATCGCGGCCCAGGGGAAGGTCAAGGCGATGAACCGGCTGTTTGTGATTCGCCACCTTCACCGTCAGCGCTATCCGTTGTCGGTTGCTTTCGCCTGGATGACCGGTCCGACTTGGGCGCCCTCCTACCATTTTTTCAGGGAAAGGGTGGCAGAGGAGCTGGTCCGGCGGGACCGAATCGGTCTGGAGGAGGCCCGGGCGGCGGTCAAAAAGGGATTCTGGGCTTATCTGAACCGGGAGTTGAATATCAAATGGGAAGGGCAGTATCAACCGATCCCGGCCCGGTCCGGTTCCGGAATCAGAGAACAACTGAGGCGCATTCCGGCCTTGCGTTCTTTGGGCAGAAAGAGCCGTCTGTTGCTCCCGAGTCGAAGAAACCGGCTTTCGTTGGGGGCGCTGACGAGCGCTTTTTCACCGTACCGGGCTGATTTTCTGCAGGTTCATGAGGCGGTAACCCGACGGCCGGAACCTCTCCGGGAATTTTCCGATGTTGGGCAACCGGGTGAGCCGATCCTTCAGGAGGCAAGAGAGTGAAGGAAGGACGGCTTTTATGCGGCGGGACCGATTTGGTGGTTCTTTGCGGAGGGCGGGGGACTCGGCTGGGCGCGCTGACCGCTGAAACTCCAAAACCGCTTCTGCCGGTGGAGGGGAAGCCGTTCCTGCTTTATCTTCTGCAGGAGTTTCAGCAGGAGGGCTTCCGGCGTTTTCTGCTCTCGGTCCATTACCGGCCGGAGCGGTTTGAGCAGTTCATCGGTCAGTACCAGGAACAGATTCCGGGCATGGAGCTGGTGGAGGAGTCGGAACCGCTGGGAACTGGAGGCGCGCTTCGGCGCGCCGTCGAAGCGATACAGTCTCCCGTCTTCGCGGCGGTTAATGGAGATTCCTGGCTGGACCAGCCGATTCTTCCGGTGCTGATGGAGCATTCGGCTGCCGGGCGGTCCTTTACCGCCGTCGCCGTGGAGGCCTCTCGTATCGAGGCAGGAGCAGTCCAAAAGGGAATCTGGCGGACCGATCCGGAGGGCCGGATTCTGGGTTTCGGCACGCCCGGGTTCGTTTCGCAGGGCTGGGTGAACGCCGGGCGATACCTGTTTGAGACCGACCGGGTTCGGAGCTGGCCGACGGGGTCCTATTCCTTTGAGGGACGAGCGGAGTTCCTGTTGGCTGGCTGGGAGGCGGGACTGTTCCGCTCTTCAGCGCGCCTGCTGGACATTGGAACGCCGCAGTTATATGCCCGGGCTGGCCGGATCCTGAAAGAGTCGGCCCCGCCGGATAAAGTGATTCATGTTTGGTAAGCCGGTGAGGATGGAAGAGGGACTGTTGTTGGATAAGGCGGAAACACTCGCGCTGTACCGGAAGCTGTTTCTGGCCCGGGCGGTGGAGGAGAGGATCCGGCGGGAGTATTCCAAGGATGAGATGAAAACGCCAGTCCATTTAGGCATCGGGCAGGAGGCGATCCCCGTGGGGGTCCTCCACGCCCTGCCTCCTGGAAGCCGGACCTTCGGAACTTATCGGAATCATTCCCTTTACCTGACGGTGACGGAGGAGACGGACCGGTTCTTCGGAGAACTGTACGGCAAAAGGACCGGAACGGCCAGGGGCAAGGCCGGCTCGATGCACCTATCGGCCCCGGAACAGGGATTGATGGTGACCTCGGCGGTGGTGGGCGCCACGATTCCGGTGGCGGTCGGAGCGGCCTTCGCCGAGGAGTACCTTCAGTCCGGCCGGTGGGTGGCGGTCTTCTTTGGGGACGGGGCGATAGAGGAAGGGGTTTTCTGGGAGAGCCTGAATTTCGCTTGTCTTAGAAAGCTGAGGATCCTGTTCGTCTGCGAGGATAACGGGCTGGCAATCCACACGCCGGCCCGGCAGAGACAGGGATTCCGGTCCGTCCCGGAAGCGGTGGCCGGATTCGACTGTCATGGGGCCAGCGGCGACGGCAGCGGTCTTCTGGAGGTGATCTCGCTGACCCAGTCGGTCCAACGGCGGATGCAGGAGGATCCGAAACCCGGTTTCCTGCACCTGTCCTGCCTGAGGTTCCTGGAGCATGTGGGGCCGAAGGAGGATTTCGACGCCGGGTATCGCCGCCGGCCCACCCCGGAGGAGTTGGAAAGGCTGGACCCGCTGCTCCGCTTTGAGAAGGAGATGATCCGATGCGGGGCCGCTCCGGCGCAAATGGAGGAGATCCGCCGGCAGGTGGAGGAGCAGATCGAGCGCAGCGTTCGGCTAGCGCAGGAGGCCCCGTTTCCCGACCCGTCGGAGCTGGAGAGGGATCTGTTCGCATGACCCGCCAGATGTCATTCCGTGACGCGCTGAACCGGGCGCTGGCAAAAGAGATGGAGGCGGACCCGTCCGTCTTTCTATTCGGGTTGGATGTGCCGGATCACAAGCGGATCTACGGCTCGACGGCAGGGCTGGTGGAGCGGTTCGGGCCCCATCGTTGTTTCGGAACGCCCCTCTCGGAGGAGGCGATGACCGGAGTGGCCTTGGGGGCGGCGATTTCGGGTTTAAGGCCGGTGCATGTCCACATCCGGGTTGACTTTACTCTTCTGGCGATGAATCAGATCGCCAATATGGTCTCGAGCCTCCGGTATTTGAGCGGAGGAAAGCTGACGGCTCCTTTGGTGATCCGGGCGGTCATCGGCCGGGGCTGGGGCCAATCGGCTCAGCACAGCAAGTCCCTGCATGGCCTGTTCGCGCACCTGCCGGGGTTGAAGGTGGTCCTGCCGGCGACCCCGCAGGAGGCCTACAGCCTTCTTCGGTCTGCGATCCGAGATGAGGATCCGGTTCTTTTCCTGGAGCACCGATGGCTCTATGACGTGGAGGGCCCGGTGAATGAGGACCAGTCGATGGCGATCGGCCCTCCGGCCGTCCTTCGGGAGGGGCGGGACCTGACCGTTCTGTGCACCTCCTGGATGAATGTGGAGGCGTTGAAGGCGGCTGAGCTTCTGGAACAGCGCGGCGTAGAATTGGAGATCCTCAATGTTCGAACAGCGGCTCCCCTCCAGATGGAGAAGATCTTGGATTCGGTTCGGAAAACCCGGCGCTGCCTGGTGGCCGACTACGACTGGCTTTTCTGCGGCCTCTCGGCGGAGCTGGCGGCCCGCGTGAGCCGGGACTGCTTCGGGATTCTGGAGCGGCCGGTGGAGCGATTGGGGTTCGCCCCGGTTCCGTGTCCGACCACCCGGCCTCTGGAGAACCGGTTCTATCCTTCCGCCGTTGAGATCCTTCGGGCGGCGGAACGGATCTTGGGACTCGAGGAGATGGATCTGGCGGGGGAATCGTTTTACAGCTACGAACAGCGGTTTAAGGGGCCTTTTTAGCCGTGAAGATTCTGGTGACAGGCGGGGCGGGGTACCTCGGATCGGTCCTGGTGCCGACCCTGCTGGCGCGGGGGCATCAAGTCACCGTGGTGGACAGCTTCCTCTACGGGCAAACCTCTTTGCTGGATTGCTCCCATGATTCGAAGCTGACGATCCATCGGGCGGACGCCCGGGATCCACGGCTCATCTCGGAATGTCTCAAGGAGGCGGACTGGATCTTCCCGCTGGCGTGTTTGACCGGGGCGCCGGCCTGCGACCGGGATCCGGCGGCCGCCCAGAGCGTGAACTTAGACGCAGTCCGAATGCTGCTTCAGAGGCGAAGCCGCGGCCAGCGGATTCTTTTCCCAAACACCAACAGCGGGTACGGGATCGGCCAGAACGGGATCGAATGCGCCGAGGAAACGCCGCTGAAACCGGTTTCCACCTACGGCCGGCTCAAGGTGGAGGCGGAGAAGGCGGTGCTGGAGGCCGGCAACAGCTTGAGCTTCCGGCTGGCTACCGTTTTCGGGATCAGTCCCCGGATGCGCCTGGATCTGCTGGTCAACGACTTTGTCTACCGGGCGGTGACCGACGGGTTCCTGGTTCTGTTTGAGGCCGATTTCAAACGAAACTACATCCACATACGGGACGTGGCGCGCACCTTTCTCCACGGCATGGACCGATTCGAGTCGATGAAAGGCCAGCCGTATAACGTGGGCTTAAGCGACGCCAATCTGTCCAAGCGGGAGCTCTGCGAGGAGATCAAAAAACAGGTTCCCCACTTTGTTTTCGTGGAGGCGCCGGTCGGGCAGGACCCGGACCGGCGCAACTACCTGGTCAGCAACGCCCGGATCGAGCGGACCGGGTTTAAGCCGTTGGTTTCGCTTCAAGAGGGGATCGCGGAGTTGATCCGAGGTTATCAGGTCGTTCGCCGGACCGGGTACGCCAATGTCTAAACTGGATGTGCTGCTGATCAACCCGGGAGACAAGCTGCGGATCTATCAGAAGCTGGGGGAGTCCCTCTCGGCGCTGGAACCGCCGGTCTGGGCGGGGCTGATGGCCAGCTACCTGCGCGGCAAGGGGATCTCCGTCCAGATCCTTGACGCCAACGCGGAGTGGCTGACAGCGGAGGAGACAGCGCAGCGGGCAGCGCGGATTGGGCCACTTTTGACCGCGATCGTCGTGTACGGGAACCAGCCCTCCGCCTCCACCCAGACGATGACCCCCTCGGGAGCCATCTGCTCAGCCCTGAGGAAGGTGGCCCCGGAACTCAAAACGATCCTGGTGGGGGGACACGCCTCGGCGCTGCCAGAGCGCACGCTTCGGGAGGAGGCGGTGGACTTTGTGGCGGCCGGAGAGGGGCCGGTGACCCTCCTGGAGCTGGTGCAGTCCCTGAGCTCCGGCGGCCTCAACAGGCTGGACCGGGTTCGGGGCCTCTGGTACCGGGAAGGGCAGGAGATCCGCTCCAATCCTCCCGCCCCTTTGGTGAAGGATCTGGACCGGGAGATGCCGGGGATTCCTTGGGAAGCCCTCCCCATGGACCGGTATCGGGCGCACAACTGGCACGCTCTGGGTTTCCCGGACCGCAAGCCGTATGCGGCCCTTTACACCACCCTGGGCTGCCCCTTCCACTGCAGCTTCTGCTGTATCCAAATTCCGTTCAAGAGCGGCGAACGGCTGGCTGGGATGAAGGAGCAGGTGAACAGCTACCGGTTCTGGAGCCCGGAATCGGTGATCGCCCAGATCGACAAACTGGTGAACGTCTATGGGGTCCGAAACATCAAGATTGCCGATGAGATGTTCGTTCTCCATCCTTCTCATGTCCTGAGGATCTGCGACGGGCTGATTGAGCGGGACTACGGCCTGAATCTCTGGGCCTATGCTCGGGTGGATACGGTCAGGGACGGGATGGTGGAGAAGCTGAAAGCGGCGGGATTCAACTGGCTTGCCTTCGGGATCGAGGCCGCCAGCGAACAGGTGCGTCAAGATGTCCGCAAGGGTTTCTCGCAGGATCTGATCTTCAAAACGATCCGGAAGGTCCAGGAGGCGGGGATCCATGTCATCGGTAATTTCATCTTTGGCCTGCCGGAGGATGGCCTTTCCTCCATGCAACAGACTCTGGACCTGGCGTTGGAGTTGAACTGCGAGTTCGCGAACTTCTATTGCGCCATGGCGTATCCCGGCTCGCAGCTCTACCGGACCGCTCTGGAGGAGAGATGGTCCCTTCCGGAGAGCTGGAGCGGCTATTCCCAACATTCATACGACACGCTTCCCCTTCCGACCCGGCATCTTTCCGCCGGCGAGGTTCTCCGGTTCCGGGACCGGGCCTTCCAAACTTATTTCAACAGCCTTCGGTACCTATCGATGATCGAGCAAAAATTCGGCTCAGAAACTGTCCGACAGATCCGCCAGATGGCTTCAGTCCCTCTGCCCCGGAAACACGCGCCGGTGGAGGCGCTCTCGTGATTATTTCCCGCACTCCTTTTCGAGTTTCTTTTTTTGGCGGGGGAACCGATTATCCGGTCTGGTACCGCCAACACGGGGGAGCGACCCTGGCCACCACGATCAATAAGTACTGCTACATCACCTGCCGGTGGCTGCCTCCGTTCTTCGAGCACACCAGCCGGATCGTCTGGTCGGAGATCGAGACGGTGAAGGATCATGCGGAAATCCGGCATCCGGCTGTTCGGGAGGCGCTTCAGTTTCTAGGGATCCGACAGGGGATTGAACTGCACCATGACGGGGACCTGCCGGCCCGGACCGGCCTGGGTTCCAGCTCCTCCTTCGCGGTGGGCCTTCTGCATGCGTTGTACGCCCTGCGGGAGATTCGTCCCGAAAAGAGGAGGTTGGCGGCGGAGGCGATTCGGCTGGAGCAGGATCTGCTGAAGGAGAACGTCGGCTCCCAGGATCAGATCATGGCCGCCTTCGGAGGGTTTAACCGGATCGAGTTCTCCGCGGATGGGAGTTTCCAGGTGATTCCCATGCCGATCGACCCAGACCGATTGGGGCTCCTTCAGGAACACCTCATGCTCATTTACACCGGCATCTCCCGGAGCGCTTCGGAAATCGCGGGGGAGCAGATCCGGGCAATCCCTTCCAAGGCCAAAGAGTTCCGGCAGCTTCATCAGATGGTCGGCCAGGCGGTCTCCATCCTGGAGGGAAAAGAGGACCTTGTTTCTTTCGGGCGGCTCCTTCACGAGGGCTGGCTGCTTAAAAAGAGGCTGGCCCCCCGGATTTCCTCGGAGCCGATTGATGGAATGGTCGAGGCGGCGCTTCAGGCGGGGGCCGTTGGAGGCAAGCTTCTCGGGGCAGGAGGTGGAGGGTTTCTCCTTTTGTTTGTCCGGCCCCAGGAGCAGCCGGCTGTTGAGGCGGTCCTGCGGGGGCTGCTACGGGTCCCTTTTCAGTTTGAAAATTCGGGGAGCCAAATCATCTTTTACGGAGCGGATGGGGCCGAACGGGCCCCCCTCCCGCTGGAGATGAAGGTCCCATGAGCTGGGATAAGAATAAAAACCCAAGCACCCTGATGCTGTACTGGCAGGCCGTCATCAGGCCTCACTGGAAAGAGGCGGGGGTGATCGTGTCTCTGATGCTGCTCTCCGCCGCCCTGGATATGATGGCGGTGGGGCTGACGGTTCCTCTGCTGGATGTCCTGGTCAACCCCAGCCTGATGGAGAAATCCAGGATCCTTTCCTTTCTCGCCTCCGGGTTGAAAAGGATGGGGCTCCCGGCCCAGCCCTCTACCGTCATCTTCACCCTGCTGTTTCTGGCGACGGGCCTTTTTATCTTCCGAAGCGTCTTCTATCTTCTCCACAAGTACTGGACGACGATGATCGCCCACAAGATGCGCCGCGAGGTTCGGGAGCTCATCTTTCAGAAGATTCTTCTGGCCCGGTACGAGGAGATCACGAAACTGGCGCGGGGGACGGTCATCAACCACATCCACAGCGCCTCGGAGTCGCTGTACCTGGCCATCATCAGTCTGGGGCATCTTTTCACGGGGATCTTCAACAGCCTCCTGATGATTGCCCTGATGCTGGTCCTTTCCTGGTGGGCGACGCTCATCATCGCAGCCATGGCCGTTGGAGGGATCGTTTTCTGGAGAAGATTGACCGAACGACAGGCGGAGGCCTTAGGGAAGTGGATCTTCGAGCTGGGGGGAGTGGAATCCAAGCTGGAGACGGACGCCATTGACGGCCTGAAGGTGGTCAAGTCCCACGGGTTGGAGAGCAGGATGGTGACGAAGGTCGGCCGGCTGCTGAAGCAGGAAATGGAGCCGGTCGGACGTCTGGTTCTCCTGAGGCAGGGCCCCGCCCTCATCAATGAGATGATCGCCAGTCTCATCATCTTGGCTTTCGGCGCGGTCTGTTTCCTGATTCCTCAACTCGGGATCCGTTTCTCCACGCTGGTTGGATTTCTCCTGGCCGTCAAGAGGATCGCCCCCGCCTTAGGGGACGCCAGCGCCTATAACGTGGAGCTTAACAAGATCCGCCGGGGGGTGGAGATGGCGGAGGAGTTCCTGAAGCACTTGCCTCAGGAGAGGATGGGAGGCAAGGGGGTGGGAAGGGTCCAGGCCCTTCAACTGGAGGATCTTTCATTCGCCTACCCATCGAGGCCGGGCCATAAGGTCCTGGAGGGAGTCAGCATCGCCATGAAGCGGGGCACGGTCACCGCCCTGGTGGGGCCGACCGGATCTGGGAAGAGCACCATCGCGCATCTGTTGGTGGGCCTCTATGAGCCGAATCAGGGCGCGATCCGGATCAATGGGTCCGATCTCAAGGAGTGTGATCTGGTCCAATGGAGGAAGCAGATCGGCTACGTCTGCCAGGATGTCTTTCTTTTTAACGCCACCGTTCGGGAGAACATCGCTCTCGGGGATGACCTGCCGCTGTCCAGCATCGAATGGGCTTCCCAGAAGGCCCAGCTGCACGACTTCGTCTCCACCCTTCCCAACGGATATGAAACCCTGGTGGGGGACCGGGGCCTGCGCCTTTCCGGCGGGCAGTGTCAGCGGCTGGCCATCGCCCGGGCGATCTTGAGAAACCCCGAGGTTCTGATTTTCGATGAGGCGACGAGCGCCTTGGATAACCTCACCGAACGGGCGGTGTACAGCGCCATCAACGCATTAAGGGAAAAGGCGGTCGTCATTGTGATCGCGCATCGGTTGAGCACGGTGAAGGACGCGGATCAGATCGTCGTATTGCGGGAGGGAAGGGTGGCCGAGGAGGGGAACCACAGCACCTTAATGAATCAGCAGGGGGTCTACAGCGGTCTCTACCATGAAGTGGAGGACGTGCCGTCCGGGAGGCAAACGCGATCATGCTGACCATCGTGATTCCCACCTGCAACCGCTCTGGTTATCTGCAGCGGCTCCTTAAGTACTACGCAGACCTTCGCTGTCCCTTTTTGCTGGTCATTGGGGATGCCAGCGATCCCCCAGAGCGCCGGGCCAACGAGGAGACGGTGCGGCGTCTTCCGGCTCGGCTGCGGATCGATTACCGGATCGATTCCGGCGGTCCCGGGGCTTCTCCGGGGGTGGGAACGATTGCATGGATGAACCGGACCTTGAAGGCCCTCGACACCCCTTATTGTGTCTTTGTGGCGGACGACGATTTCGTTGTTCCAAAGGCCTTGGAAGAAGCGGTCGCCTTTCTTGAGGCGCACCCGGACTATTCCATTGTCCATGGAGAAGCGGCCGTTTTTAGAGCTCTGAACAACGGTCCAAGGGCTCGCATCGTCTATGGAGATTACCCCCAGAAAAGCTTATCCGAGGAGCTTGCCTCAGAGCGGTTATTCCGGCATCTCTCCGCGGATACAGGGATGGAGTTTTCCGTGAAAAGGACAAGCCAAGCCGTCCTTTGCTGGCAGTCGATTCAAGAGTTGAGATTAGACAACCGGTTCGGTGAGCTTCTGGTGAGCTCTTTGGGGGTGATCCAGGGAAAGACCATGAAGCTCAACCGCCTCTACATGCTTCGAGAGGCCCATTCCCAGATGACTTCCGTTCGAAGCAAAGACCTGTTTGACTGGGTGGCGGATCCGAGTTGGTTCGGTCAGTACGAGGGGTTCCGGGATCGGATCGCGGCCGCATTGGTGGAGCAGGAAGGCCTCTCTCTGGAAGAAGCCCGCGGCAAAGTCCAGGGGGCTTTCTGGGCCTCCCTCTCCGGACTCCTCCCCCTCAAATGGAGGCAGCGGTATGCACCGGACCGGATAAGGAGGATGCTACCCTCTTTCTCCTTTCTCCCTTTTTGGCAGCTCTCCCGGGCCTATCCGGCCGATTTTATACCCATCGATCGGACGATCCGGTCTTTTCTGGCGCAGCTACAGGAGGTCCCGTGCTGAGATGAAAGCTGTGGAACTGGTCTTGGTCTGCGGAAATAAATACAGCTTCCGGTCCCTCCTGGTCCCGGTGCTGCGGCAGGTGGAGGGCTCCCAGGCCGTTCGTCTTCTCCTGCTGGATTTCCCGGAATCGTACGGGATTCTGCCGGTTTTGGACGAGCTCCAGCGGCAGGGGGTCTTACGCTCTTTTCAGATGATCCCGGACAGCCATCATGCCTCCTGGCGCCATCACCGGGCGCTGGCCGCCGCAAAGCGCTCTCTCTGTGAACTCGCGCCGGATCTCTTGGTGGTCACGGAGGATTCCGCACCGATGTTCCAATACCTAATCCATCCCTTGCGCCGCCACGGAGTTCCCGTGGTCGCCCTTCAAACGGTTGTCCCGATCCAGCTGATTGCGGCCTACGAAAAAGCGGTGGGGACCACCCCAGCCGCCCCGGCAGGGCTTTCCCCCGCTCTGTGGACCCGATCGGGGAGGGAGGCCTTCTTTGCAAAGATGGTTTGGAGCTTTGGAAGGTGGCAGAGGATTCGGGGGAGAATCCGGGCCCTAGGACTCTCCGTAAAGGGGAAGGTGAAGGGATGGTTTCTGCTTTGGCTCAATTACCGGATTCTGCCTTTATTTTTCCTGGGAAGATTTTTGGATCCTCCTCCGCCTGGGGGCAGGGCCCTCTCGGAATTTGTCTCGGGCAAGGTGGATGGAGCCATCGTCTATTCAGATAAGGTCAAGGAGGCCCTGAAGCTCTTTTTTCCGAGGATGAACGTCTGGGTGGCCCGGCACCCCCTTTCCGATCGGTGCCGCTGTTCCTTAGCGGCTCCGAGCTCCAAGGTGCTGCTGACCTTTGGAGGGCCGTGGGTCAATTCGATCAGCCTGGTCAATTCGGCTCAGGAGATTGAGAGCCGGTGGTGCCGGGCGATTTTGGAGGCGGCCCGCGTCCGCGGGTTTACCCGGGTGGAGATCCGGCCTCATCCCAGGGAGGCCGGCCCGTATCCGGATCGGTTGGCGAAGCGGCTCTCATTAGCCGGGATTCCAGCCGATGTGCTCGATTGCAACAAGGCAACTCTGCCCGAAATCATCTGTGAGTACGCGGGTCTCATCGGGGCTCCTTCGGGAGCGTTGACCGAAGCGGCCGTCTCCTGCCGGAGGGCTTTTGTCGTCGGCCTGGAGGGGGTGGAGAGGCCTGCTTCCGCCAAGCCGGCCCGGCATTATTCCGAATCGATCCGGATCAAGCCGGTGGAAGCCGCCTGGCGGGAGGAGGATTTCCTCAGGCCTTCCGCCTCGGTCCTGGAGAGGCCGACGGTGAGGGAGATTTTGGAAGGACTGGCTCTGAAGTGAAAGAACTCAAGCGCGTTCTTTTGGTGGGGTGCGGCCAATTGGGTAGCCGGCATCTGCAGGCCCTGGCCAAGGTTCCTTCCATCGGAAGGATTGAGGTGGTGGATCCAAGGCCCGAAGGCCTGCGGCTTGGGCAGGAGCGTTTTCAGGAGGCGTTGAACGGCCGGCCGGGCCCATCCGTCTCTTGGCTGCCGTCGCTCGATCGGGCGGATCCTGGAGGGGATCTGTGCATCATCGCCACCCTGGCGAGGGAGAGAACCGATCTGACCCGGGAGATCGTTGAGGGGCTGGGTTATTCTCGATTCATCCTGGAGAAGCTGGTCGCCTCCTCGATCGACGCTTACCGTGAGCTGATCGAGTATGGTCGGAGGGAGGGGCTGTCTGCCTGGGTGAACTGTGCGGTTCGCGGTTATCCCGTTCATCAGAGGATCAAGCAGCGGATCTCTCCTCGAGAACCGATTCATTTTTCCGTGGTGGGAGGAAATCACGGACTGGCCACCAACGGGGTGCATGCGGCGGACCTTTTCCTTTTCTACACCGAGGCGAAGGAGATCCACAGCGCGGGCTCCACCGTTGACCCGATCCTGCATCCGTCGAAAAGGGGGACCGGCTTGTTCGACTTGAGCGGCACGATCCGCGGAGTGACGGACAATGGAAGTGAGTTTACGCTGACCTATGCGGCCTCCCATCGCGCCTACGAGCATTTTTCAATCGCCGCCCCGAACACCCGCTGTCTGGTTGACCATATCCAGCAGTGGTGGGCGGAAAGCAGCGAGGCAAGCGCATGGGCATGGCGGGCTGGGCCGATCACCGAGAGCCTTCTGGTCAGCCATTTGACCCGCCTTTTCGTCTCCGACATCCTGTCGAAAGGATCCTGCGCCCTTCCCACGCTGGAGGAGGCGTTTCCTGCCCACGCCTTCATTTTGAATGAGCTCAAGCCCCATTTTGGCCGGCTTTTGGGAAAAGAGGTGGAGGAATGCCCCGTTACCTAGAACTAAGAACGTCTGCGCCAAAGGAAGAAGCGGCCCGGCCCACCGATTCCGAGCGGTTGGCCTTGGCGATCCGAAAGGGGGATTTCTCGGCCTGCGGGGCGACCGTCGTCGGTTTCGGAAAGATGGGGCGGGAGTACCTGAAGTCCCTGCAGGCGCTTAAGGTCAAAAGGATCCGAGTCTGCTCCCGCTCCGCCTCTTCCCTGGCCGAATGGGATGGGCAGGACGGGATCTCGGTGGTTTCCGGAGGTTACGAGCGGCTCACCGGACCGGTCGATCCGAAGGAGCTTGGGATTGTCGTCGTCCCTACGCTCCTTCTTGCTGCGGCGGCCAGGCACCTTCTCTCCATCGGTTTCCGAAGGCTCCTGATTGAGAAGCCGGTTTCTCTCTGGTCCAAGGAGATCGAGTCGCTGGCCCGAGACTGTCACCGGCACGGCGCCGCCGCGTTCTGCGCCACCAACCGGCTGGCGTACCCCTCTTTCCTTGAGGCGAAGGCCCGGGCCCAGGCGGAGGGCGGGATCCGCTCCTGCGCCTACACCTTCACCGAGATGGTCGACCGGATCGATCTTCAGAAGTTTCCTCAGGAGGAGCTGGCCCGCTGGGGAGTGGCCAACAGCCTTCATGTCATCGGGATGGCACACGGCTTGATCGGCAGCCCCAAACACTGGACCGGGCACCGAAGCGGCTCCCTTCCGTGGCATCCGGCCGGAGCGGTCTTTGTCGGGTCCGGATGCTCGAAGCTCGGGATCCCCTTTTCGTATCACGCCGACTGGGGATCCACCGGCCGCTGGTCGGTGGAGATTCATACCGCCGTCTCCTCTTATCGCCTCTGCCCTTTGGAAAAACTGTTTCAGCGCAGATCGGCGCTGGAGGAGTGGGAGGAGCTTCCGGTGGTCGCCTTCGATCCGGAGGTGAAGGTGGGGTTCGTGGAGCAGGTGGCGGGAATGCTGGATGCTTCCCTGGGGAGGTGGGTCCCCGGGTTTTCACTGGATGAGGCGGCGGAACTGACCCGTTATGGAGAGTCGATCTTTGGATACTGATCTGTCGGTGGTGATTCCGGTTTTTAACGAGCGGGAGAGCCTTCGGAGTCTCCATGAGCGCCTGAGCCATCCGCTTAAAGGGCTGGAGATCTCCTACGAGATCCTCTTTGTCAACGACGGCTCCCGGGACGGCTCCTGGATCCCCTGGAGAATCCGTGGCAGGTGGTATCCCGTTTGAACGCCGTGATTGCGATGCCATTCACCTCTTCCGTATCGGTTGCCATTGAGATGGGCCTGCCAGGGGCCTATCTCGCTCCCTGGCCCGGCGCCGCGGCGGGGAGGCATACCCTTCATGGGGATCGGTTCCTCCACAGCGAAGAGGAGCTGACCCTCTGGCTCCTGAAGGCGGAACGGAGTTCCCCGGGGCCTCAGGTCAACGGGTACCGGGGCTCCGCTCAGCTGGCCGGAATTTTCGCGAGCGTCGGCCGTTCGATCCAGGAGCGGCCCCAGCTGGTTTCGTCCGCCGTCTTCGCAGGAGAGGAGGTTCCCCATGAGGCCTAAGGTTTCGGTGGTTGTTCCCGTTTACAACGAAAGGGAAAACATCCCTCCTCTGCTGAAAGAGATCGAAGAGGCCCTTTCTCCCCTGGGATGCGGGTTTGAGGTGGTGATGGTCGATGACGGCAGCCGGGATGGGAGCGCGCAGCTTTTAGAGCAGCTGTGCAGGGAGAAGCCCTATCTGAGGGTGGTCCGCTTCCGCTCCAATTTTGGGCAGACGGCCGCTTTCGACGCCGGGTTCCGGAACGTCTCCGGTGAGATTGTGGTGACGATGGATGCGGATCTCCAGAACGACCCTCAGGACATCCCGATTCTGCTGGCCAAGATGGAGGAAGGATACGACTTCGTCACCGGATGGCGCCGCCGGCGCAGGGATGCGTTCCTCCTGAGGACTCTGCCCTCTCTGATCGCCAATCAGATCATCCGGATGGTCACCAGAACCCGGCTTCATGACCTGGGCTGCTCCCTGAGGGCCTACCGGCGCGAGATCACGGAGGATCTGAGGCTTTACGGGGAGATGCATCGATTCATCCCGGTGCTGGTCGAGATAGAAGGAGCTCGGATCGCTGAAGTGGAGGTTCGTCACCGGCCCAGGCGGCACGGCCTCTCCAAATACAACCTGGGGCGGATCTTCAAGGTCCTTCTCGACCTGGTCACGGTCTGGTTCCTCAAGGGCTACCGCACCAAGCCCATCTACGTCTTTGGCGGGGTGGGCGCCGGCTGCCTGCTCACCAGCACCCTTTTGGGGGCGGTCGTACTTTGGAGCAAGCTGAGCGCCGGCTTCAAGATCCACCGCAACCCCCTCTTTCTCGTGTCCATCTTCCTTGCCTTGGTGGGGATCCAATTCATCATCCTGGGTCTTCTGGCGGAGCTGGTGATCCGGGTCTACTTCGAATCGCGCGAGCAGCCGCCTTACGCCGTCTCGAAGCGGCTTGGGTTTGACCGTCCGGTCGGTCTTCCGGAGAAGGTGGAGGTGGATTCGTGAGCGCCCGGGTGACCGAATACCTGATTCCCGATGGCTTCGAGATCCTCGCGGCCGATTTCCCGGCGGCCGCTTCGGTGGCGGCTCAAGTCCGCAAGGGGATCCTCCTGGAAAAAGGGGGAGGGAAGGAATGACGGTGGAGACCTTCTGGCTGGGGATCGGGTTCCTCTCA
>CAYJTC010000021.1:0-22247 GCA_964372955.1 uncultured Planctomycetia bacterium
GACGCATCGGACGCTTGACATGATCCTTGGAATTGACTAGACTGACCCAAGATGTCCATGAGGCAGCCTACCCGGACGGTCATTCCATCGTTCACGTCTCCCTTCAAAGCCGGAAGCATCTTTCTGATCGGTCTGCTTCTGATGGGAGCGGAGCTTGGGCCCGGAGAGCTGTTTCTCCAGGAAGCCAGATCCTATCGGGCCGAAGGAAGGCGCAACCAGCAGGGCGGGAACCTGCGCGGCGCGATTGCCGCCTACCAAAGAGCGATTCAGGCCGACCCGATCTACGCCGACGCCTACAACGACCTGGGAGTTGTTCTGGAAAGCTCAGGCGATCTAGCCGGGGCGGAGGCGGCCTATCAGAAGGCCCTTGAGCTCAAGCCGGGCTTAAGCGGCGTCCATTCCAATCTGGCTTTGCTGTACGAGCGCCAGGGGCGGCTCAAGGAGGCGGCGGAACATTGGACCCGCCGCGTCCAGGGGGGATCGCTGAAAGATCCTTGGGTTCAGAAGGCTCGGCAGAAGCTGGTCCAGCACCAGTACTCGGTGCCGGAGACACTCGAGGAGACGGCGAAGCCCCAGCCAGAGGAACGTCGTCTCCAAAAACAGTCGAGTATAGAAAAACCAAAGATCGGGAAACTCAAGATCGATCGGCCGGACAAGGAGGCTCAAGAACTGGCTAAGGAGATGGCTCGGGAGAAAGTCCTGGCCGAAAAGGAAAGAACCCGGGAAGCCCTCCTCAAGAAACAGGAAGAGGCCCGGCGAAAAGCGAAAGAGGATGCCCGGCAGAAGGTTGAAGCCCGAAAAGCCCGGGTGGTACCGGTTCCAGCACCTGCTGTGGAAGAACGGGCTCAAGCCCGGCGGATTGCCATGGAGCTGGCCTTGGAGAAGGCAAAGGGTTCGGGATCAAAAGCGGTTGCGCAGGAGCTGTCCCAAGAAAAGCAGAAAAGCCGCCAGCAGGCAATCCAGGAACTCATGAGGCGGGCGGCTCTCGCCATGCGCGAGGGCCGGTACGGAGAGGCGGTGGTCCATTACCAACAAGCACTCCTCTTGGAGCCGGAGCATCCGGAAGCGGTTCAAGGGTTGAAGCGGGCGCAGACCGCGCTGGCCAGATCGAAGTCGCAGCTCTAATTCAATCTTAATCCCCGAATTGTCACGCTTATTTCTCATTGACGGGTCTTCTTTCTGCTATCGGGCCTTTTACGCCATTAGGACCTTAAGCACTTCGAAAGGGCAGCCGACAAACGCCGTTTATGGATTTATCGCCATGTTGAGAAAACTGGTGGAAGAAGAGAAGCCGGAGTATCTGGGGGTCGCCTTCGACCTGCCGGGCCCCACCTTCCGCCATCAGAAACTGGAGACGTACAAAGAGCACCGCAAACCGATGCCCGAAGATCTGCGCGGCCAGATCCCCTGGATCAAGGAGGTCCTCAGCGCCTTCCGGATCCCGATCTATGAACGGCCCGGTTACGAGGCGGACGATCTGTTGGGCACCCTCACCCGCCAGGCGGTGGGGCGGGGTTTGGAGGTGGTGTTGGTCACCGGCGACAAGGACCTGTTTCAACTGCTGGGCCCGCGCGTGACGGTGTACCGACCCACGCGGGAAGGACATGAACGGATCGATGAGAAGGAGCTATCCCGGCTTTGGGGGGTCCCGCCGGAACAGGTGGTGGATGTGATGGCCTTGATGGGGGACAAGATTGACGCCATACCCGGCGTGCCCGGGATCGGAGAAAAGACCGCGGTGGAGCTGGTTCGGCAGTTCGGTTCGGTGCAGGGCCTGCTGGATCGGCTGGCCCAAGTGCCAGGAACAGCCCGCCGGGAGGCGATCGCCAAGCACGCGGCCCAGCTTCGCTTGAGCCGGGAGCTGGCCTCCCTGGATACGGAGGTTCCGGTCGAGCTGGACTTAGAACGGCTCAAGAAACAGGAACCGGATCGGCAGGCCCTGGTTCGGCTCTTTCAGACTTTGGAGTTCCGGAGTTTGGTCAAGGAGTGGATGCCCGAGGCGCCGGGGGCCTCCGCGGAGGTGAAGCCGCTTGAAGAAGATGGGGACAAGATGCTTGAGGTGATTCGCCGGGAAGGGAAAGCGGCGCTGGTTCTGGGGTCGAAGCCTGGGCCGGAGGAAGCCGGTTTTCCGATGGTGGGCTTGGCCTGGGAAGAGGGGACCGCCTGGACGGCTGTCGGGGAACAGGGGCTCAAGTGGATGAAAGCACTCCTGAAAGAGCCTCGGATTCGAAAGAGCTGTCCTCGATTGAAGGAAACGGTGCGGTCGCTGATCCGCGCCGGAGTTCCTGGGGAGTTTTTCGCGGATTTAAAGAACTCCTGGACCGATCCTTGTCTGGTTTCCTATTTACTGGACCCGGGCCGGCCTTCCCATCAGATGGAAACGCTGAGTCTGGATCTGCTGGGCGAGTCGATCGAGGATCCGGATCCGGTCCGGGCGGTTGGGCTGGCGGCCGAGGCGGCCTGGCGTCTGACGTCCCGCCTGGAGGAAGAAATCGAGAAGAGGGACCAATCTGCTCTGCTCAAGGAGGTGGAGATTCCGCTCTCGGGCGTGCTGGCCCGGATGGAATCGGCCGGCGTGGCGGTCGATCCCCAGGCGCTGGAAGGTTTGGCCAAGCAAACCGACCGGGTTTTGGAGGGGCTGATCGAAAAGATCTACCGGCAGACCGGAGGCGAGGTCAATCTGAACTCCCCCAAGCAGCTGGCTGAGGTGCTGTTTGTCAAGCTCAAGCTCCCCGTTTTCAAGAGAACCAAGACCGGTCCCTCCACGGATGAGGGGGTCTTGAGGCGTTTGAGCGCCCTGCATGAGCTGCCGGCGATGATCCTGGAATACCGGGAACTGTTTAAACTCAAATCCACCTACATCGACACGCTTCCCCTCCTCCGGGATCCCCGTGACGGCAGGATTCACACCTCCTTTAATCAGACCGTCACCGCCACCGGGCGGCTTTCTTCGTCTGACCCGAACCTTCAGAATATCCCGATTCGGACCGAGCTGGGCCGGCAGATCCGCAAGGCCTTTGTCCCCTCAGAGCCGGATCAAGTCCTTCTGGCGGCCGACTACTCGCAGATTGAGCTCAGAATCCTGGCCCACCTGTCCGGCGACGAGCAGCTGACCGAGGCATTCCGAAAAGGGAAAGATATTCACCGGGTGACGGCGGCCGACATCTTCAACGTAGGACCGGAATCGGTGGATGGCCAGCAGCGGTCCGTGGCCAAGACGATCAACTTCGGCATCGTTTACGGGATGTCGGCTTTCGGTTTGGCCAAGGAACTAGGGCTGGACCCTGACCAGGCGGAGGAGTTTATCCAGCGGTACTTCACCCGATATCGCGGAGTTCAGAAATACCTCGCGGCTTCTCTGGAGCAGGCCCGGAAGCTGGGCTATTGCGTGACGCTGTTTAACCGCAGGCGCTATATCCCGGAGCTGAATTCAAAAGAAATCGCTGTGCGCCAGTTCGCCGAGCGGACCGCGGTCAACGCCCCGATCCAGGGCTCGGCCGCCGATCTGATCAAGGTGGCGATGGTGGCTTTGGACCGGATCATGGCGGAGCGGGAATTGAAATCCCGGATGCTTCTTCAAGTCCACGACGAGTTGATCTTTGAGGTTCCGCAGCGGGAACTCCAGGAGATGCGGGAGCGGGTCCGGGAGGTGATGGAGGCCCCCTCCTTTCTGGGGAAGCCGGTCCGCCTCTTGGTTCCGATCGAGGTGAATTTGAAAGAAGGCCGCGACTGGCTGGAGGCGTCGCATTGATTATTGCCATGGTCGCTTCAGAGATGGAGCCGTTCGCCAAGACGGGGGGATTGGCCGATGTGGTCGGAGCCCTTTCGCCGGCGCTGGCGAAGCGGGGGGTGGAGGTGCATGCCTTCATGCCTGGCTATGCCGGCGTGAAGGAAACCGGCCCGAAAGCCCGGCCCGCGCCGGGGGTGACGGTCCATTTCATCGAGCATCCGGAATATTTCAGCCGGCCCGCTCTTTACGGGGGCCCGGATGGGGATTACCCGGACAACCTGGACCGGTTCAGCTATTTCTGCCGCCAGGTGTTCGAACGGATGAGGGCGGAGAAGATCCGGCCGGACCTGATCCACGCGCACGACTGGCAGGCGGCCTTGAGCGTGGTCTATCTGGCCCACCTGTACCGGGAAGATCCTTTCTTCGCCAACCTCCCTTCGGTTTTCACCATCCATAATCTGGCCTACCAGGGGCTCTTTTCGGAGGACCAATTCCCGAAACTGGGTCTGCCCTGGTCTTTATTCTCGATCGACGGATTGGAGTTTTACGACCGGGTGAATCTCCTGAAGGGGGGATTGGTCTTCGCCCGGGCCCTGACCACCGTCAGCCCTTCCTATGCTCGGGAGATCCAGAGCCCAGGCGCCGGGGAAGGGCTGGATGGAGTCCTGCGGGCGCGATCCGGCGATCTGGTCGGAATCCTCAACGGCATCGATACGGAGGCCTGGAACCCGGCTTCCGACCGGGCGATCCCAAGCCCGTTTGATTGGAAGCGGTTGAAAGGAAAGGCCCGGGATAAAGAAGCGCTTCAAAAAGAGGTCGGCCTGCCAGTTTCTGCGGACGCTTTTTTGGTGGGGATGGTCACCCGCTTGGCTTCGCAAAAGGGAGTGGACCTGGTGGTGGAGGCGCTGCCCCGTCTGAATCAGATGGGAGTCCAGCTGGTGATTTTAGGGTCCGGGGACCGGACGATCGAAGAGGCCCTGAAGGCGGCCGGCGCTTCTTCGTCTGTTCGGGTACGGCTGGTTTTTGACAATGCGCTGGCCCACCGGATCTATGCCGGTTCGGACGCCTTTCTCATGCCTTCCCGGTATGAGCCGTGCGGATTGGGGCAGATGATCGCCATGCGCTACGGCACCGTCCCGATCGTCCGGGCGACCGGCGGCTTAGCCGACACGGTTTTTGAGGCCTCGACCGGCGATCCGAAAGGAAACGGTTTTTGCTTTCAGCCGCTGGAGTCCCGGGCCGTGACGGAGGCGGTGGGGCGGGCTTTGGAGCGGTATCGGAACCGCTCCGATTGGAGAAAGCTTCAGCAGCGGGGAATGTCGGCCGATTTTTCCTGGACCCGATCCGCCCAAGAATACCTGAAGCTCTATGAAAAGCTCGTTCAGGGACATGTGGAAACACCAATGGCCAAATCCCAATGACCAGTCACTTGGTTATTGGAACTTGGTGATTGGTTATTACAGGGCGGTTTTCGTGTTAGTGATCGGCGTCACCGGCGGGGTGGGGACCGGGAAATCCACCGTGGCTCGGATGATCGCCCGGCGGCTGCGCGGCACGGTTTTGGACGCCGACTCGATCACTCATGAGCTGATGCGTCCCGGTTCCCCGGTTAGCCGGCGCATCCGGGCCGAGTTTGGAGATCAGGCCTTCACGCCTTCGGGAGCGGTGGACCGGAAACGTTTGGGGCGGATCGCGTTCGGTTCGAAGGCCCGGATGAAACGGCTGTCGGCGATCATTCATCCGGAGGTCCGGCGCCGGATCCAGGCGCAGTTGAGCCGGATGCGGCCAGACGGGGTGGGGGTATTGGATATCCCGCTGCTGATCGAGTCCGGCGGGGCGTATCGCGTCGATTTTCTGGTGGCGGTTTCGGCTCCGTTGAAGCAGACGGCCCGCCGGCTTAAAGCCCGTTCGGGCTGGGGGCTCCAGGAGGTCAGGCGGCGACAATCGTTTCAGATGCCGCTGGCTCGGAAGGAAAAGGAAGCTGGCTTCGTGATTCAAAACCGAGGAACCTTGGCGGATACGCGCCGGCAAGTCGCCGCGTTATGCCGTCAGATAAAAAAGAAGAAGGAGAAGGAATAAATGGCTGAAAAAGCTGAAAAGGAAAAAGAAGAGCAACAGGCATCCAGTTCAACCGTCCAGGCATTGGACTTGGCGAAGCTTAAGCAGATGACCATCACGGAGCTCAACAAGGTGGCCAAGGAGCTCAACGTCAACGGGATTTCGGGATTAAAGAAGCAGGATCTCATCTTTAAACTCCTTCAGGCCCAGGCAGAGCGTGAAGGGAATATGTTCGGTGAAGGGGTCCTGGAGATCCTGCCCGACGGCTTCGGGTTTTTAAGATCGCCCAACTACAACTATCTGCCCAGCCCGGACGACATCTACGTGTCACCCAGCCAGATCCGGCGTTTCGATTTGAGGACTGGAGACACCGTGAGCGGGCACATCCGCCCCCCGAAGGAGGGGGAGCGGTATTTCGCCCTGCTGAAGGTGGAGGCGGTCAACTTCGAGAACCCGGACCAGGCTAAGGTGAAGGTCCTGTTCGATAACCTGACCCCGCTGTATCCGCATGAGCGGTACCGGCTGGAGACCGATCCTCAGGAGATTTCGACCCGGATCCTGGATCTCCTGGCCCCGATCGGCAAAGGGCAGCGCGGCCTGATCGTGGCTCCTCCCTACAGCGGCAAGACGATTCTTCTGCAGAAGATCGCCAACGCTGTGGTGCGCAACTACCCGGAGGCGGTTCTGCTCGTTCTTCTGATTGATGAGCGGCCCGAAGAGGTGACCGACATGCAGCGGTCCGTGAAAGGAGAGGTGGTTTCCTCCACCTTTGATGAGCCGGCGGAGCGTCATATCCAGGTGGCCGAGATCGTGCTGGAGAAAGCCAAGCGGCTCGTGGAGCAGAAAAAAGACGTGCTGATTCTGCTAGACTCGATCACCCGTCTGGCCCGGGCCTACAACACGGTGGCTCCCCACAGCGGCCGGATCTTAACGGGCGGCGTGGACGCCACGGCCTTACACAAGCCCAAGCGGTTCTTCGGGGCCGCGCGGGGGGTGGAAGAGGGAGGGAGCCTGACGATCATCGCCACCGCCCTGATCGACACCGGCAGCCGGATGGACGAGGTGATCTTCGAAGAATTCAAGGGGACCGGCAACATGGAGATCTCCCTGGACCGGAACCTGTTCCAGAAGCGGATCTATCCGGCCCTGGACATCCAGCGCTGCAACACGCGGAAGGAGGAGCTCCTTCTGGAGGCCGACGAGCTCAAAAGGATTTGGCTGCTTCGGAAGGTGCTGAAGGAATTGAATCCGGACGAGGCGATGGAACTGTTGATCGACCGTCTTTCCAAGACCAAGTCGAACGCCGAGTTTCTAGCCAGCATGAACCAGGGGTGAGACGATGAAAGAAGGCATTCATCCGGACTACAAGCTGGCGACGATCAGCTGCGCCTGCGGAGAAGTGATCCAGACCCGGTCGACGCGGGGATCGTTCCGCGTGGAGATCTGTTCCAAGTGCCATCCCTTCTTCTCGGGGAAGCAACGGTTTGTGGACACTGCCGGGCGGGTTGAGCGGTTCCAGAAGAAATACGCCAAAGCCAAGAAGTCCTAAAGAGAGCGCCGAGGGGTGAATCCTCTGCTGGAGGGCCGCCTGAAGCGGTTTGAAGAGCTGGAGCGGTTCTTAAGCGATCCGAGCGTGTTAAGCAACATCGGCCAGGTCAAGGCGCTGGCCAAGGAGCGCTCGGGGCTGATGCCGTTTGTGGAACGATATCGGGAGTTCCAGAAGGTTCAGACCCAGCTGGCCCAGGCGCGGGAGATGCTGGAATCCAAAGAGATCCCGGCCGACCTGCGGATCCTGGCCCAGTCGGAAACGGAGGAACTGAAGGCCCGCTCCGAGGGGCTGGAGCGGGAACTGGAGGTCCTCCTGCTGGAGGAGGACCCGGGAGCCCAGAGGAGCGTCATCATGGAAATCCGGGCCGGGACCGGCGGCGCGGAGGCCAGCCTGTTCGCGGCGGATCTGTACCGGATGTACACCCGGTACGCGGCCCAGCAGTCCTGGAAGGTGGAAACGCTGGCCTCCAGTCCGACGGAAGTGGGAGGGTTCAAAGAAATCATCTTCGCGGTGGAAGGAAATGGGGTTTACCGGAAGTTTAAATTTGAGCGGGGAGTCCACCGGGTTCAACGGGTTCCGGAAACGGAGGCCTCCGGCCGGATCCATACCTCAACGGTTACAGTGGCGGTTCTCCCTCAGGCCGAAGAGGTGGATATCCAGATCGATCCGAAGGATCTGCGGGTCGATGTCTTCCGCTCTTCCGGGCCCGGTGGGCAGGGGGTCAACACGACCGACTCGGCGGTCCGGATCACCCATCTGCCCACGGGGATTGTGGTCAGCTGCCAGGACGAGCGCTCCCAACTGAAGAACAAGGCCAAAGCGATGAAGGTGCTCCGGGCTCGCCTGCTGGAAGCCAAGATGCAGGAACAGGAAGCCCATCGGACTTCAGAGCGCCGGGCCCAGATCGGAACCGGCGACCGTTCGGAGAAGATCCGGACCTACAACTTCCCGGACCGGCGGGTGACCGATCACCGGATCAACTTCACTTCTCACCGGCTCGGGGATCTCTTAAACGGCCAGATGGACGAGCTGATCAGCCCTTTATTGGAGAGGGAACGGCAAATGCGGCTGGGAGGAACCGGCGCATGAGGGCTCAGATCCTTTTGAATTCGGCCGCCCGGCGTCTGGAAGCGGCCGGAGTGGCGCGTCCCCGGTGGACGGCGGAACAGCTGTTGAGCCGGCGTCTGGGCTGCGCGCCGATTGATCTCTATCTGCCTGCCCGCCCCAGGATCCAAGGAGCAGGCGGGGAACCGCAGCCGCCGGACCTGGAGCGAACGGTTCAGTTCGAGGCGGACGCGGCCTCCCGCGCCGGGGGAGTCCCGCTTCAGTATCTATTGGAATCGGCCCCTTTTTACGGGCGGGAATTTTGGGTGGGCCCTGGCGTTTTCATCCCGCGCCCGGAAACGGAAGTCCTGGTGGAGGTGTGCCTGACGGAGTTGGCCCGTTGGCCCGTTCCCCCGTTGGCCCGTTCCCCCGTGGTTGTGGACGTGGGAACCGGCTGCGGCCCGATCGCCATCACGTTGGCTCTGGGACGGCCCGATCTTCGGGTGACGGCGGTGGACCGGTCCGCCCCGGCGCTGGCCTTTGCCCGCGAAAACGGCGCTCGTCTGGGCGCGAGAATCCGTTGGATCCAAGGAGATCTTTTAACGGGCATGCAGGAGGGTTCGGTCGATGCCGTAACGGCCAATCTGCCGTATCTGGATCCGGCCGAAAGCTCCACCTGGCCCCGGGAATTGCACTGGGAGCCCTGGTTGGCGCTCGACGGAGGGGCGGGAGGGCTTTCCTTGATCCGGGAGCTTTTGCCCCAGGCCTTCAAGGTACTCAGGCCCGGAGGTCTTCTGTTCTTGGAAATCGGCGCCGGTCAGGGAAAACCGGCAAGCCGCCTGGCGAGCGAAAACAATTTTCGAGTGGAACGGATAGTTCCCGACTTAAGTGAATTGGAGCGCGTGGTCGTATTAAGAAAAGCTGAAAACCTGAAGGGGTCAGACCCCTTCAGCGTGAAAGGGGCCTGACCCCTATGGAAAAGCTGGTGATCCGAGGAAGCCGGCCCTTGAAAGGAGAGGTGACGGTCAGCGGTTCGAAAAACGCGACCCTCCCGATCCTGGCGGCCACGCTGTTGACCGATGAGCTGTGCGTCATCGAGGGGGTTCCGGTCCTGCGGGATATCACCACGATGATCCGGATCCTTCGGGAGCTGGGGGTCAAGGTGACCCAGGAAGGCAGCCGGATTACCGTTAACCCGGCCGGCTACAAGGGGATTGAGGCCCCGTACCGGCTGGTCTCCACGATGCGGGCCTCTTTCTGCGTGCTAGGCCCCCTGTTGGCCAGGCATCGGAAGGCGAAAGTCTCCCTGCCGGGCGGCTGCGTGATCGGTCCTCGGCCCGTCGACCTCCACCTGAAGGGAATCAAGGGCTTAGGGGCGACGATCAAGATCGAAGGGGGCTACGTCTTAGCTTCCGCCCGGGAGCTCAGAGGCGGCACCCTGTATCTGGGAGGAGCCTACGGTTCTTCGGTGCTGGGGACGGCCAACGTGATGATGGCCGCCTGTCTGGCGGGGGGGCGCACTCTCATCGAGAATGCCGCCTGCGAGCCGGAGTTGGTGGATTTGGCCGACGTGCTGGTCAAGATGGGAGCCCGGATTCAAGGGCAGGGGACCCCGGTCATCACCATCGAGGGGGTGCGCGAGCTCAACGGCTTCACCCACCGGGTGATCCCGGACCGGATCGAGGTCGGCACGTTGTTGGTGGCTGCGGCCATCTGCGGCAGCGAGCTTTCCATTCAGGGGGCCCGCCCGGAACATCTGGGGGCTGTGATCGACAAGCTCAAAGAAGCGGGGATCGAAGTTCAGCGGCGCGACGGTCTCTTGAAAGTGCTGCCCCGCCGCCGGCTGCGCCCGGTGGATGTCACCACCCTTCCTTATCCGGGATTTCCAACCGACATGCAGGCCCAGATGATGAGTCTGATGTGCCAGACCTCCGGGATCAGCGTGATCACCGAAAAAATTTATCCGGACCGGTTCATGCATGTGGCGGAGCTAGGCCGAATGGGAGCCCGGATCAAGTTGGAGGGGGCCAGCGCGATCGTGCAGGGGGTCCCGCGGCTGATGGGGGCTCCGGTCATGGCTTCGGATCTGCGGGCTTCGGCCGCCCTGGTGCTGGCTGGGCTGGCGGCCAAGGGGGTAAGCGAGGTGGCCCGGATCTACCACCTGGACCGGGGCTACGACCGGATTGATCAGAAACTGGTGAGACTCGGCGCCGCAATCCGGCGCGAGAAAATGGAATGAGGCCGGCACTTACGGAATGAAATGAGGTAGGTGCCCGGCCGAATCCATCCCGACCCCGAGCGCAGCGAGGGGGAGGGATCTCATTTTAGAAAGGAGAAAGGGGAGAGAACATGGCGGAAGTCGCTATTCGTTTGAAGAGACTGGGAACGAAGAAACGGCCTCACAACCGGATTGTGGTGATCGACAAACAGAGGGCCCGGGACGGCAGGGCCATTGAGGAGCTGGGCTATTACGACGCCTCGAAGCAGCCGCCTTTGCTCAAGATCGATCTGGAGAGGGCACGGTATTGGATTTCCAAAGGGGCCATTCCTTCGCCCACGATCAAGCAAATCCTCAAGAAAACCAAGCCGAAGGATGCGAATTGATATTCTGACCCTCTTCCCGGAGATGTTCGGGCCCGTCTTGGGTTCTTCCATTCTAAAGAGGGCGACCGCCAAGGGGGTGGTTCAGACGCAGGTGCACGATTTAAGGGACTGGTCCCGGGATAAGCACAAGAAGGTGGATGACCGGCCGTTCGGAGGAGGTCCCGGGATGGTCATGCGGCCCGAGCCATTCTTCGAGGCGGTGGCGGACCTCAAAAAGAGGCAGGAGGCAGGAGGCAGGAGGCAGGAACCTTGGGTCATTCTGCTTTCGCCGCAGGGCAGGCGGCTGATCCAGAGGAAGGCCGCGGAGCTGTCCCGGAAGCCTTGGATCATTCTCCTGTGCGGGCATTACGAGGGGGTGGATGAGCGGGTCCGTCTGCGCTTGGCTCAGGAGGAGATCTCCATCGGAGATTATGTCTTGACCTGCGGGGAACTTCCTGCTATGGTTTTGGTCGATTCGCTGGTGAGACTCTTGCCCGGCGCCCTCGGAGACGAGCGGTCGCCGGAGGAGGAGTCCTTCTCCGAGAACCTGCTGGAGTATCCCCAGTACACCCGGCCTGCGGAGTACCTCGGAATGCAAGTGCCGGAAGTGTTGCGTTCCGGGAATCTCGGCCGGATCCGGACCTGGAGAAAATTAAATTCCCTCCGCCGGACATTCAAGGAAAGGCCCGATTTGATCGATAGCCCCACCACCTGCCTTCGGCCCCCCAAGGGGCCGAGCGTTAGTCGGCAGGAAGCAGGTGGGGAGTAATAACGCATCCGCCTTCGGCGGATAAAGACAGGTGGTGGGGTGGCCCCACCACCTGCCTTCGGCCCCCCAAGGGGCCGAGCGTTAGTCGGCAGGAAGCAGGTGGGGAGTAATAACGCATCCGCCTTCGGCGGATAAAGACAGGTGGTGGGGTGGACCCGAGAATTCGAGCGATTGAGCAGGCTCAGCTCAAGACCGACCGGCCCGCCTTCAGAGTGGGGGACACGGTCCGGGTTTTCGTCCGCATTCTGGAGGAAGAGAAAACCCGGATCCAGCCCTTCGAGGGGGTGGTGATCGCCCGCCGGGGAGGCAGCTCTCGGGAAACCTTCACCGTCCGCCGGATCAGCTATGGAGAGGGAGTGGAACGGATCTTTTATCTCCATTCCCCCTTCATCGAGAAGATCCTGTTGGTTAAGCAAGGCCAGGTGCGCCGCGCCAAACTGTATTACCTGCGCAAGAAGATCGGCAAAGGAACCCGGATTGAAGAGCGTTTCAGCGAGGCAGGCCAGGCTCCGGCAGCTCCTGAGGTTCGACCAGAGGCTTCAGCGCCGACACCATCTCAATGAGGGGGAGCTGGCCGGGCTGGATGAAGCCGGCCGCGGCCCCCTGGCCGGGCCTCTCGTCGCCAGCGCTGTCATCCTTCGAAAGATTCCCCTTGCAGTTTCCATCGACGATTCCAAACGCCTGACCCCGTTAGCCCGAGAAACTGCCTTTTTCGCCCTGCTGACTCACGCCGACATTGGAGTCGGATACTCCGTCCCTGAAGAGATCGATCGGTTCGGAATCCAGGCGGCCACGGGCTTAGCGATGCGGCGGGCGCTGGAATGCCTGCCGGAACGCCCGGCGATGGTCCTGATCGATGGGGCTTGGATCCCCAAAGATTTCCCGGCGCGGGCCCACCCGATCGTCCGAGGGGATTCTCGGAGCCTGCGCATCGCCAGCGCTTCCATCGTGGCCAAGGTGATCCGGGACCGGATGATGATGCGCCTTCATCAGATCCTGCCGGCCTACCGGTTCGACCGCCATAAAGGGTATGGGACCCGGGGGCACATGGCCGCCCTGTCCTCCATCGGCGCTTCCTCTTTCCACCGGTTCTCCTTTCGCCCTGTCCGAAGTGCAGGTGGAGGGTGGAGGGTGAACGGTGAATAAAGTTGAGATAGGCCGCCGGGGGGAGGCCCTGGCGGTCGCCTATCTGAAGAAGAACGGCTACCGTGTCCTCCAGCGGAACGTCCGGATGAAGTTCGGAGAGATCGATCTGGTAGCCCGGGATGGAAACGTTCTTTGCTTTGTGGAGATCAAGGCCCGCAGCTCGGTTCAATTCGGCTGGCCCGAAGAGGGGCTGACTCCGGAGAAGCAGAGGCGGCTGGGCCAGCTGGCCCTCGGATATCTCAAAGCCCGGCGGCTTACCGAGATTCCGGTCCGGTTCGACGTGGTCTCCGTGCTGATCGGTCCCGACGGCTCCGGCTCCCGCCTGCGCCTCATCAAAGGAGCTTTTGAGCTGTAAAATCGGGCTTAGGTTCAAGTTTCTAGCGCAACACTTGAAGCAAGAAGGGGGTAAAGTGTTGCGCATGAGAGACTACAAAAGAATGAGTTTTTCGGAACGGGAAGAGATCAGTCGTCAACTGGCCATGGGTGAGAGCTTCAGAGCCATCGGGCGGCACCTGGGGCGATCGACCAGCACGGTCTCGCGAGAATGCCAGCGTACCGGAGGCCGCCACGGCGGGTATCGTGCGTGGGTCGCCCAGGAAGAAGCCTTTGCCCATGCCCATGAACCTCGACGCTTCTGGAAGCTGGATCGAAACCCACCTGACGGCAGCGTAAGTTTGATGGCATACTAGATGATGAGGGGAGGAGCCAAGGAGTCACGATGAGGTTTCGTGTATTCATTGAACAAGACGAAGATGGAGTCTACGTTGCGCAATGTCCTTCTCTGCCGGGCTGCGTTTCTCAGGGGAAAAGTTATCGGGAGGCTCAGCGCAACATTGAAGAAGCGATTCAGGGTTATCTAGAGAGCCTGAAGAAGCACAAGGAACCTATGCCTCCCTCCATCCACGAAACCGTCGTGGATGTCCGAATTCCTGCGTGACGTAACCACCCTAACCCTGAACCCCCTTTCCACCATCTCCTGAGCCCCGGCCCTGAAGTAGGGCTGCGCCCGATAACGAATCGTTGGCGTGGGGCGGGGTCGTTCCGATATAATGGGGTCGCTATGACGATGGAGTCGATGCGCCAGGCGCGCAAGTCCTTATCCAACATTGAGATCGCCCAGATGGCCCGCCCTCTCCAGATCACGGAGATCGCGCGGCAGGCCGGGATCCGGATGGAGGAGCTGGAGACCCTCGGCTCCTACAAGGCGAAGGTTTCTCTGAAGATCCTGGACCGGATCAAGATCCGGCCCACCGGCAAGTTGATCCTCGTCACCGCCATGACTCCGACGGAGGCCGGAGAAGGGAAAACCTCCACCGCCATCGGGCTGACCCAGGCGCTGGGCCGCCTGCGCAAGAAGGTGATCCTCACTTTAAGGGAGCCCTCCATCGGCCCGATCTTCGGGGTTAAAGGAGGGGCCTGCGGTTCGGGGCTGGCCCAGATCCTTCCGATGGATGATATCAACCTGCATTTCACCGGCGACATCCACGCCGTCGGCACCGCCCACAACCTGCTGGCCGCGATGGTGGAAAACCACGTGGTCCACGGCAACTCCTTAGGCGTCGATCCCGGGCAGATTCTTTGGCGGCGAGTCTCCGAGATCCCGGACCGGAACCTCCGGCACGTCGAGGTCGGTTTGGGGGGCATCGGATACCTGAAGCGGGAAACCGGGTTTGATATCACGGTGGCCAGTGAGGTGATGGCGGTCCTGGCGCTGGCCGGCGGCTTTACGGACCTGAAGGACCGGTTGGGTTCGATGGTGGTCGCCATGACCGCGGACGGCCGGCCCGTGAAGGCCTCTGAGGTGAAAGCGGTAGGGGCGATGGCCCTTCTGATGAAGGATGCCATCAAGCCCAACCTGGTCCAGACCTTGGAGAACCAACCGGTCTTCATCCACACCGGGCCCTTCGCCAACATGGCGCATGGGTCCAATTCCGTGCTGGCCACTGAGATGGCCCTGAAGTTGTCCGACTACTGCGTCACCGAATGCGGATTCGGATCCGACTTAGGCTTCGAGAAGTTCTGCGACATCGTGGCGCGCAGCGCCGGCTTCAAGCCGGAGGTGGCAGTGCTGGTCGTGACGGTCCGGGCGTTGAAGGTGCATGGGGGGCTCTCGATGCAGGAGGCGACCGCCGCGGAGGATACCCGGGCCCTCCATCGGGGTTTCGAGAACCTGGAGCGGCATCTGGGGATCATCCGCCGATTCGGCCTGATTCCCGTCGTGTCGGTCAACCGGTTCCCCAGCGACACTCCCGCTGAGATCGGCCTGATCAAGGAGCATTGCCTGGGGTTGAAGGTCCGGCACGCGGTATCGGAGGTGTCGGAAAAGGGGGGCGAGGGGGGGGTGGATCTGGCCCGGGAGGTGCTGGGCGCCCTGCAGGAGAAAGGGGCTGCTTTCGCGCCGCTGTATCCGCTGGACCGGCCGATCGCGGAGAAGATCGAAACGATCGCCCGTGAGATCTATGGGGCCGATGGGGTGGAGTTCATCGAAACCGCCCGGCAGGACATCGAGCGGCTGACCGGCATGGGTTTCGGGAACCTGCCGATCAACATGGCCAAAACTCAATTGTCGTTGACCGATGACCCGAAGGTAAAGGGGGCTCCCACCGGCTGGAAGCTGAAGGTGCGGGAGATCCACGTGGCGGCCGGAGCCCGGTTCCTGGTAGCGATGACCGGCAAGATCCTGACGATGCCGGGCCTGCCCAAGGAGCCGTTGGCCGAGCGGCTGGACATCACCCCTGACGGAAAGATTACGGGGCTGTTCTAGTTTGATGAAGAAGACCCCGTTGCCCCATCTCCAATGGACGGTGGATCGGTTCTTAGACCAACTGGAGTCGAGCGTTCCAGTCCCGGGCAGCGGTTCAGCGGCTGCCCTGGTTGGATGCCTGGGAACCGATCTGGGTCGGAAGGTTTGCCGGATCCTTCTGAATCGGCCTCGAATCCAGGGCCGATCTCGGGCCGCCGTGGGCGCAAAACTCCGGAGCTTAGGACGGATCTCTAGACGCCTGCGTTCTTTGGTTCGCCAAGACGCCCAGGCTTATCTGGCGCTTGCCCGGACCTTCGGCCGGCCCGGCGGAATCTCAGCGGCAGCCCGTCGGCGGGCGGCTGGCCCGCCGCTCAAGATTGCTCGGTTGACGGCGGAGGCCGACCGGATCTTGAAAGGCTTGGCTCCTTGGGCCGGCGCTGTGCTCAGGTCGGATGTGACGGCTGGCCGAGCGTTGCTTCGAGGAGCCCGGGAGGCGGCTGGGGTGACCGCGCGGATTAATCTGAGGTGAGTCTTCCAATGACAGCCCAGATCCTGGACGGCCGGGCGGTAGCCGCCAAGATTCAGGAAGCCCTGAAAGGGGAGATCATGGCGCTCAAGGGCCGCTTCCAGCGGGTTCCCTTCCTGCTGAGCGTCCAGGTCGGCTGGCAGCCGGTCTCGGACCTGTTCGCCCGGTCCCAGTCCAAGGCGGCCGCCGCGCTGGGAATCGGCTACCGGCTGGAACGCCTGCCGGTTGAGATTTCTCAGGGTGAACTGCTGAGTAAAATTCAGGGCTGGAACGAGGATTCGCAGATCACAGGGCTCACCATCCAATTTCCGCTTCCTCCGTCGTTGGATCCGCGGATCATCTCCGCCCGCATCGATCCCCGCAAGGATGTAGAGGGGATCCACCCTCAGCACATCGGGCAGGCGGTCTTCGGCTGGTCCCGGATCGGCACCTGCACGTCGCTGGCGATCATGGAGTTAATCAACACCACCGGCTGCGATCTGTACGGCAAGGAGGCGGTGATCGTGGGCCACAGCGAGCTGATCGGCAAACCGGTGAGCCTCATGCTCCTGGACCGGTTCTGCACCACCACCCTCTGCCATGTGGCTACCTCGGAGCGGGGCCGATTGAGCGAGCATGTCCGCCGCGCCGAGGTGCTGGTGGTGGCGGTGGGCAAACCCCACCTGGTTAAAGGGTCCTGGATCCGGCCTGGGGCGATCGTCATCGATGTGGGGACCAATTGGGTCGACGGCCAGCTCAAAGGAGATGTTGAGTTCGGAGAGGCGGCGAAGGTGGCCAGCTTCATCACCCCGGTCCCTGGCGGGGTGGGACCCGTGGTGGTCTCCACCCTCATGCGCAACACCGTCGAGGCCTTCAAATTACAGGTGATGTGAGACCCGGACTTACGGAATGAAATGACGTAAGTCCGCAGGTCGAACATCATCCTCGCGTACGCGAGGATCTATAGATTCCCGCTGGAGCCTGCCCTCGACCCCGATCGAGGGCGGGAATGACAAAATGAACACTAGAGTAACCATTCCTTCTTTAATCGAGAAAAAGGCCCGGGGCGAAAAGATCACGATGCTGACCGCCTACGACCTGCCGCTGGCCCGTCTGCTGGATCAGGCCGGCGTGGACATCGTTCTAGTCGGCGATTCTCTGGGCATGGTGGCGCTGGGCTACTCCAGCACCGTTCCGGTCACCTTAAGAGAGATGCTGCACCATTCGAAAGCGGTCCGGCGGGGGGTCCGCCGGGCGCTGGTGGTGGGGGACATGCCGTTCATGTCGTTTAACCTCTCCCACGAGAAGACAGTCCAGAATGCCGGCCGGTTCATGAAAGAGGCCGGCTGTGACGCGGTCAAGGTAGAGGGAGGGCAGGGCTCCTTCGAGTCGCTCGAGGCGGTTCAGGCGATCGTGAGAGCCGGCATCCCGGTCCTGGGTCATCTGGGTCTGACCCCTCAGACCGCCGGAAAGCTCGGAGGGTTCCGCGTGCAAGGCAAGACCGCCGCGGAGGCCCGCCGGCTTCTGAAAGCGGCCCAGCAACTGGAGAAGGCCGGCTGTTTCGGGATCGTTCTGGAATGCGTGCCGGCCGAAGTGGCGCGGCGGATCACCCAGAAACTCAAGATTCCTACGATCGGGATCGGAGCCGGCCCCCACTGTGACGGGCAGGTGCTGGTGACTCATGATCTGCTGAATCTCTCCGGCTCCTTCCATCCCCGGTTCGCCCGGGCCTTCGCCCATCTGGATCGGGAGATTCTCAAGGCCATCGGAGAATTCCGCCGGGCCGTGGCCAAAGGCGTTTTTCCCTCCCGGAAGGAAAGTTATTGGGGCGTTTCGAATGCCTGAGACGGTGATAGTGGCCATGAGTGGCGGGGTGGATTCTTCCGTCGCTGCCTATTTGCTTCGGGAAGCCGGCTACCGGGTGATCGGGATGACTCTGAAGACCTGGCCCAAGGAGCTCTGCGACACGGTTCCGAAAACCCAGACCTGCTGTTCGACACGGGACATCGAGGATGCCCGGTCGGTGGCTTCCGACCTGGGGATTCCCTTTTACGTGGTGGAGGCCTCTCGGGAGTTTAAATCCGAGGTGATGGATTATTTTGTGGAAGGGTATTCCCAGGGTTGGACCCCCAATCCCTGTGTCGTCTGCAATCGGCAGATCAAGTGCGGGCTCCTGATCGCCAAGGCCCGGGCGCTGGGGGCCGAATGGGTCGCCACCGGGCATTACGCCCGGGTGGAATTCGACCCGGGGCGGGGCCGATATTTTCTGCGCCAGGCGGAGGATGAGCGAAAGGATCAGTCGTACGTTTTGTATCAGCTCACCCAAGATCAACTCCAATGTCTGAAGCTGCCGTTGGGGGATCTGCCCAAGGAGCGGGTCCGGGAGCTGGCACTGCAGGCCGGACTGAAGGTGGCCCAAAAGCCGGAGTCGATGGAGCTGTGCTTCATCCCTGACGGAGACACTCAGGGATTCCTTCGCGACAGGGCCCCAGAGGCGTTCCGGCCCGGAGAGATCGTGAACCGGAAGGGACAGATGCTGGGCCGGCATCAGGGGATCGCCGCCTACACCGTCGGCCAGCGCAAAGGGTTGGGGATTGCCCATGCCAGGCCTCTTTATGTCTTGGAGGTGGATCCGCTCCAAAACCGGATCGTGGTCGGCGAAGAGCAGGAGCTTCAGACCGGCCTCTGTTGGGTTCGGGATCTGTATTGGATGGCGGTCCCGGAGCTCAAAGAGCCGATGGAAGCTTTCGTCAAGATCCGTTACCGCAGCGATAAACTGCCGGCTCGCCTGATCCCGGAAGGGGCGGGGGCGCGGGTGGAGTTCAAGGAACCGGTGGCCGGGGGGGTCAGCCCGGGCCAAGCGGCTGTTTTCTATGAAGGGGACAAGGTGTTGGGCGGCGGCTGGATCGTAAGAATGGGGCAAGAGGGGAAACAGGGAAAACAGGGAAGACAGGGAAAGCCGGTATGATAAAAGCCCTAGATCTCATTCAAGAATGGCTGGGTGCCGCGGGGTTATCGAGTGGGAGGCTGGAGGCTCAGTCGGGTTTACTTGTCCTTCGACTGGATCCATCGGACCAGGTCCGGCTTTTGGGAGATCCGGCGCTGCGCGGAAAGCTAACGGCCCTGGCGCGTGATTCGGGGTTTGAGCGGGTGGCCCTGGAATTGGAGTAAATTCCGGATGCGAATCTTCGCCATCGCCGGCGCGCCTCTTCTGGTGGCCGGTTTTTTCTTTAAAAACGCCACCGCCTCCTGGATCGGCCTGGCCTTTCTGGTGGTGGACCTGGTTTTTGTGCCCCGGGAGACGTATGAGGACCTCTGGGGAGATTTCTCCCGCGGCCCCTCCTTTCAGAGGAAGGCTCTCTGGGGCTTGATCATCCTCTGTCTGCTGGCTCCGCTGGCGGCCGGCTTCTGGCCTTCAGCGGCGCGGCAGTGGATCCTTGCTCGGGGAACTCAGACCCAAGCGGTGATTGAGAAGGCGATCTGCCCCTGGTGGTTCCCGCATGGAGAGTTCGAGATGACCTATCGGCCCGCGGGCAGGAAGCCGGTTCGGGCCAGGACCTATTGGATCCCGGCGGAGGATTACCAGAGGCTGCCGGTCGGGGCGGAGGTTGCGATCCATTACCTTCCCCAGCGCCCTGGCTGGTTCGCTCTGGATGAGGTGCCGCCGGACAACGCTTCCTATTACATCCCGCTCTCCGTCAGTTTGATCTTCTTCTGTCTCTGGTTCGCCTTCCGGCTCCTCCTTCGCCTCTAAGCGTCAAAAGGTGCCTGACACTTTCTGACGGTTTTGGCGTATTATACTGATCGATTTTTGGGCGGCGTAGCTCAGCCTGGTTAGAGCAAGCGGCTCATACCCGCTATGTCACTGGTTCGAATCCAGTCGCCGCCACTTCCTCTATGTTTTCAGTCTACCTGAAATAATTCTCCTTGGCCGTGAGGGGAGGGGCGGCGGAAGGTGTTCTTCGGTGAGGAGGCCTCTTCCTCAAGCTCCTGAATGAGGCCTAGCTTCTCCGTCCAGAGATTCCACTGCTGTTCGATGACTTCCCAATAGTTCCCCGTCCCGCTGTGCCGATGGCCGAACCGGGAATCGTAAAGTTTTCCCTCCCTTGTTTCGCGGATCCGATGCTCGATTCGGAAGGCGCGATCGGGAAGCTGCTCTCTTAATCGCCGGAAGAAGACCTCCTTGACGCTTCCGGGCAGGCGCAGCAGAGTCCGGAAGGCAAATCGGGCGCCGCGGCGCTTGGCCTCTTTCAGTAAGCCAGGGATATCCTGATCGTTCAGGCCCGGAATCAAGGGGGCTACCCCGATTCCCACCGGCACTCCGGCCCGGGCCAGGAGTTCGATGGTTTCGAATCTTCTTCGGATCAGGGAGGCGCCCGGTTCGATGATCCGGGCGATGGGCTCGTCTAGAAAGGGAATGCTGATGGAGACGGACACGTCGGTCCGCTTAGCCAACTCCGCCAGCAGTTCCGTATCCCTCTGGATCAGGGCCGACTTGGTGATGATCGAGACCGGATTCCGGTACCGAAGGCAAACCTCCAGACATCCGCGGGTTAAGCGCCAGGATGCCTCCAGAGGCTGATAGCAATCTGTAACGCCCGAGAATACGATCCGCTCTCCTTTCCAGGATCGCCGTCGAAAAACCTCCTCCAAAAGAGAAGGGGCTTTCGGCTTGACGAAGATCTTCCGCTCGAAATCGGTTCCGGCTCCAAGGCCGAAATATTCATGCGTCGGCCGAGCGTAGCAGTTGTGGCTGACTACCCCCTTGGCGATGAAGTCACCCGTTCCAGTGGTGATGTCAAACATCGGCAAAGAAAGACCAAGAGCCTCGATGGAAACCACTCGCCTGGTTTGGTTCTTGATCGCCTGGCCTGCGATGTTCTTCTTCCGAGTGATGGCTGGGTTAACCATTTGAAAGAATCGCCAGTGCTCCCCGATGCCGCCACGTATGCGAATGACGTGGACGGGCTTGTTGCGACCCGGCCTCGTTTCAAACGCCCAGTCGAAGCCGAATCGATTAAGGCTATCGGTGATGCAGTCGATAATGTCAGAGCCTGTATTACATATCCGGAGGATCCCGCAACTGTAGCTGCCTTCCGCATCGAAGATGCCGGCCAGGAAACCCTTGCGCCAGCTGCTCATCGGTCTCGTTGGCCATTGAACGAGCTCTCTCACCCGTTCAACAGGAGAGCGAGCAGAGGTACGAATCGCGTACACCGGCTGGTACCCGACAGCCTCCCGTTGGAACAAAAACTCGTAGGTGGGTACTTCAAATGTCAGTAAATACCGCCGCGCTCGCTGCAGAGCTTCAAGATCGATCAGCGCAAGTCTGAATTGATGTAGGGTCTCGCTGGTGCGGCGGCGCCCGTTATAGTTGTAGCAACCCAGTAGTCCGTCGCCCCGAATCATGCCGCACAAGTATCCTTGTTGGTACTCGGGGTCCTCTTCAGGCGGTGTTGTGAAATGACCCACGCCAAGGAGTTTGTTCTTCACCGTGAGGTGTGGTCGTCGGGTTCGTCCATGCTGTGTACCCGTGACGCACTTCCATCCCCGGCGGGTTAGGAATCGATGGTCGGCGCTCGTGATCAGCTGCATTCCGTCTTCGAGCGTGGTGCGGTACGCTGGCTTTACGACGCTCCAGTGAGCAAGGACGCGCGTCTTTACAATTCGGCGGTATCTCCCGCGCAAGACAGTTCCGTAGATTTCGTCGCCAGGTCGTACGTCGGCGATAGATTTCGTGCGGCCATTGGCCATAGCAATTGGAGTGTCACCTGATGCGCAATAACTGCAGGCGTGGAAACATCCCCGGTAAGGGTTGAGGCTCCAGCGGAAGCCAATGTCCGGGCTGTCATTGTGGGAGAGGATCGAATCGGACTCATCTTCGTAAACCTCCAGCTCAACCGGCGGCGGCTCTTCTAAAAATTCCCGTTCTTCGGTCAGGTACGGATTGGGAGGATTCCATACCCGCTTCAAGGGTGGGGCCATGGCAAAATGGAGTATAGCAGACAAACGTCTGTATATCTAGAAAATTCAGCTTAGCTTAAGATAGAGAGGGAAGACAGGGGAAACAGGGGAAACAGGGAAAACAGGGAGAACAGGGGAAACAGGGAAAACAGGGAG
>CAYJTC010000022.1:0-21285 GCA_964372955.1 uncultured Planctomycetia bacterium
GACGGCGCACCTTCTTAATCGTCGGAACGTCGCCTAACGGAGGTGGTGGGGTCATTCGATCACCCCGAATGTGATCGGGTCACCCGGTTTCAAATCGTAAAGGGCCTTCCTTCCCACGACCCATGATTTAAGAGGGGGGGTCAGCCCCTGAAGAGGCGGCTTGGCGGTTAGGTCCTCCTCCTGGAGGATTGCCCCTGCGGCGATGGGCCGGGAAGCCACCAAGCTATGGATTTGTTGAAGCCCGCCGCTCATCGGGGCAGAGTCGCTGAGCTCCAGATAAGCCAGGAGCCAAGCCCGGTCACTTACCATATCTTCTCCATGATCTCGGCCACCCTCAAAACCGTTTCCGGCCCTCCGTGGCCCTGCTCCTTCAAAAGCTCCCGGCAACTGTACCGGCAGAAGGCCAGCGCCGCCTGCAGGATGTTCATCGCCTTGCCGTTTAAGGTCCGGTGCCCGCTCCATCGGGCCTGCCGGAGGAAAACCGTTTCGAGTGGAGCATAGATGATGTCGTAACAGGGCACGCGGGCCGGCACGGTTCCCAGAATGCGCAGAGAGGCCTCCTGGTTCTTGCGGATATCCTCCAGTGATCCGGAGAACCAGCGGGAACAGCGGGCCGCCTCCTCCAAATCCTCCCCGACAACCGCTGGAGAGGCCGGGGCCAGACAGGAATAAGGCTCCAAGCAGGTCCACCCCCCTTTGCCTGCCCTGCGCCAACCGGCTTGGCCCTTGGTGGTGGCGTTCACCACCAGATCCACCCCCTGAATCTGGTCCGGGATCCTCTCCTCCGGAACGAATCGACTCCGAGCAAGGTACGCTTTCGAAATCCGATCCGCCAGAGAGCGGGCCTTCTCCAAGTTCCGGTTGGCGACCACCAGCTCTCCCTTTTTCCCGATCGCGTCTCCCAGGAAAACCGCCAGCGCCTGAGCCGCTCCTCCGCAGCCGATCAGCAGGACCCGGATCCCCTCCAAGGAATTGAAAAGAGGCTTTTCATCGGGCCCAAGCGGCTGAGTCAGGCAGCGGATTCCGCCCAATCCGTCCGTATTGGCGCCGATGAGCCGCCCCTCCGGAGTCCGGACCAGGGTGTTCACCGCTCCGATCTTCTGAGCCAGCGGATCCACCTCATCCAGGAAAGAAAGAATCTCCATCTTGTAAGGAACCGTGACCGATCCCCCCAGAAAGGCATCCCCCTTCTTCAACAGGGCCACCACCTCCGACAAGCGGCCGGTCGGGATGTCCAGGGAAATATAGGCGGCCGGCAGCTTCAAGGCCTGGAAGGCGGCGTTCCAGAGCCGGGGAGACTTGGCATAGGTGGAAGGGACGTCCCCCAAAATCGCGGCGACCCGCCGCCCCTTCAGCGCCGCAAGATCCAGCCGGTTCGTCACCAGCCTTTGGAGCTGCTCCAGCCATTCCTTCTGAATGGCAACCGTCATCGATTGACCTTTTCAAAAACCGACTGAAGAGATCGCCCCACCACAGGAGCGATCCGCTCCAGCTCCCCCATCAACTGCTCGAAGGCCGGGTAGCTGAGCGCCTGCAAGGGATCCACCGCCGCCTGATCGGGGTTCGGGTGGACATCGACCAGGATCCCGTCGGCTCCAATGGCGCAGGCGGCCCGGGCCACCGGCGCCACATAGCCGCGCCGGAATGTGGAGTGGCTGGGGTCCACCAGGATCGGCAGATGAGTAAACTCCTGGGCCGCCGGGACCACCTGCAGGTCCACAATAAAGCGGGAGGTCGGCTGGTGAGTGTGGGGGGCCGCGATCCCTCGCTCGCAGAGAACCACCTGTGAATTCCCGCCCGCCAGCAGGTATTCCGCGGCCCCCAGCCAGTCCCGCAGAGAAGCTCCAAAATGGCGCTTGAGCAGGACCGGCTTGCCGGTTTTCGCCACCGCCTCAAGAAGCGGAAAGTTCTGCATGTTCCGAGCTCCGATCTGAAGCATGTCGGCGTAGGCCGCCACCGGATCCAGGAGCCGGACATCCATCACCTCCGTCACCACCGGCAGTCCCGCCGCTTTCCCCGCTTCATGCAGGTAGCGCAGCCCTTCTTCCTTCAGCTCATACATGCCGGAGCTCCGATAGGGGAAGGTCAGCGGCTTGAAAGCCCCGCCCCGCAGAAGGTGGCCCCCCAGGCGCTTGACCGCCTCCGCGATCTCCCGGATCTGCTGGCGGCTCTCCACCGCGCAGGGACCGGCGATCACCGTGAACAGCTTCCCGCCGATCGGATGAGAACCCACCTGCACCACCGTCTTCTGGCCCGGATCCCGCCGGGCGGTCAGCTTCAGATTTTTTTCCAGATCCTGCGCAGAAATGTCTTTCATTTTGTTAGGTCTCCCGCTCCGGGGGTTCCCTCCGCGCAGCGCTCGCCGCCCCAGCGTGGCGGCTCGCTCCGTCCTCGGCCGCGCTCGTCCCCTGAGGTAATGTACCGGGGACACCCTGCCCGCGCGGCCTGCGAAGGTGCACTCCGGGAATCCCCCGGAGCGGAATTTGAACGATTCGCTTCTGGCCTGCCGAGCGATAGATCGTTTCCATCAGCTCCGCCAGGACCAGACCCGACTCCCAGACGTTCGGACCGGGCTGCTGGCGGGTCTGAACCGAGCGCAGGAACGCCTCCAGCTCCAGCCGGACCTGATCCACCGGTCCGACTGACGCGACCGGAGGCCGGCTGGATCCCTCGTTGATCAGCTGCCAAACTCCCTCCTTCAGCGTGTGCCGCACCTTGAACAGCTCCGCCACTCCGGTCTCGAAATCGGCCTCCAACGTAGCCTGGGAACCGCAGACGGTCAGGGTCTTGGTGGTCTTGGCGTTGGGAACCACCCGGTCATTCCACTGCCCCGGCTGGATGTACCCTGACTCGACGTTGGCCAGGATCCCCCCCGGATATTGAAGAAGCACCACCGACAGATCCTCCAATCCCCTGCCGAAATGATCCCGGGTCACCGCGAACACCTGCTCCGGATGGCTCCCCAACAGATGGTTAATCAGATCGAAGAAATGGATCGCATCGGTGTGGGTGACTCCCACATCGGTCCGGGCCCTCTTGAATCCCAGAAATCGGCCGGCGATGTACCGGATCTGTCCCAAATCGCCCTGCTGGATCCGCTCCCTGATCCAGTCGGCGAGCGGGTGAAACCGGTAATAGTAACCCACCTGGAGGATCCTGCCGGTCCGAGAGACGATCTGTGTCAGCTTCAGGGCTTCTTCGGAATTCATCGCCATCGGCTTCTCGACAAAAACATCCTTCCCAGCCTCCAGCGCCTCGGTGCAGAGCTGAAAATGGCTGGTGGATGGGGTAACAATGTCCACCAGCTCCGCATGGGGAAGGAAAGGATGGAAATCGGGCCCCACCTGCTGGGCAGGAACTCCCAGAAGACGGCATTCCTCGTGCCGGGCCGGGTTCATCTCCGCCACAAAAAGGTTATCTCGCCACCCCATCTCGCACCAGGCCTTCAGATGGTTTTCCCCAAAACCACCCAGTCCCACTAACAGAACCTTTGAGCTCTTTGGATTCACGATTCACCTTTCATACCGTTGACGGCGCCGGGCCTGGCCACCAGGAGCCGCCGGGTCACTCCTCGACGCAACGGCTCCCGGTCCGGGTGGAAGTCCCCCAACACCTGCCATCTTCCGTTATTCGGCAGCTCCGCAAAGGCCTGCCATTCATCCAGCCACGTCACCGAATATCCGAGGGTGTTCAGATGCCGCTTAAGCCACACCGGGCAAAGCGGCCGGTTCTCAGGCCGGCCCCTCGGAGAGAAGCCCACCGTGATCCCGGAAGGATCCTTGGGAGCATCGGCCGCATGAAAAATCGACTCGATCACCCACAGGGCCTTGGAGCCCCGCATCGGCTCCAGCGCCTCAACCAGATCGGCCAGATGATACAGAAGCCCCAGACAGAGGACGACATCCGCCCTGCCCACCGCATCCCGACCCACCTGCGGATAGCAACCGATGCGGATCTCCACCCGTTCCTCGAGCCGGTGAAACCGCAGCAGCCGGCGCATCCGGGAGACAAACAGATGCGGCGGGTGGATGGCGGTCGCCCGGGCCCCGGCCCGGGCCGCCTCGAGGGTGAAGTACCCTTCCGCGGGGCCGATGTCCACCACCCGACGCCCTTCCCATGAGCCGATTTGAGCATGGATCAAGCGCCAGAGCACCCCGGAGGCATCGTCCCGATTGAACTGGCGGTTCCATCGGCGCCCGCCGATCCGATAAGTGGTCCAGCCGCGGGAAAGTTCAATGTTATGGTAATACCCTTCCTGGCCGAGCTGCTTGAGGTGGAAGACCGCCTGAGCAAGCCGGGCGTCTCTTGAAGCCGCGAACACCCAGCCGGCCCTCAGAAGGGCTCCGGGCAGCCGGAGGATTCCCCTGGAGAGAGGATCCCCGGAATCGCCGCTCAAGAATTCCAGAAGACGGCTTTTCCAATTCTCGGAGGGGGAAGAAAGGTGAAGCGGTTCAACCCTCTGTTCGGAAAATAGGGGCGAGACTTCTTCATTCGGCATCGGCAGAAGCCGTACGATCCACTGGGTCCGGTAGCTCCTGGGAACCCGGTAAAAGTCCGCGAGATTCACCGGCACGAGGCGCTGATCGGCGCAGAACTCGTTGACCGCATCCACAATCCCAGCCCAGGAGGGCTGATAGTAATCGTCCACCAGGACGCGGCAGGCGGGCACCTGGGCGATCCAGCGGAAGGCGGATTTGAGCGGCTCGTACAGATCGATGTCCAGATGGGCCAGATCGAGATTCAGCGGCTGCGGCGCCAGCCGGGTCAGATCCCCTGGGACGAGATGGAGCTGTTCGATGGAGGGATACTTGAGAAGTTGCCTGCGGATGGCCTCTTGGGTGAAGGGCTGAGTCACTGAAATGGTGTACCGATACTTTTCCACGGAAGGCCGCGTGGCGAGATCCTTGGGACTCGACCGGTCCGGAAAGACGTCGAAGGTGTCGAAGCCGTAGATGATCAGGCGCTTGCCGGTTTCCGCTGCGTGGATCGCCAGGTTTTCGATGAAGGCCCCCCGCCAGACGCCAAACTCCCCGACCGTCACCACCGGCTTAGGGATCTCATCCAGGATTCGAGTGAACAGCCAGAAAGAGAGGAGGTCGTGGTTGGTCAACCGGGACTCGGAGAAGTACAGGTGCTTGCGCTTCTCGTAGAACGACAGGGGCAGCCGGATTTGATGAGAGACAGGCCGGTGGGTCGTCATGGCGTGGTAATGGATCCGGTAGCTCAAATCCGCTTCATCCTTCAGTAAACGCACCTCGAACGCCTCGGGGTCCTGCGGCGACTTGACCGAGGCAGGAAGGACGACCTTCTTCACCCAGAGATCCTGAAGAAAATTCGTGGAGCCCATCTTATTCTGCCCCTCCGGCGAGGCCCCTCTGCGGGATATGCCGGCCCAGGAATTGGACCGCCCTTCGGGCCGGCCAGCGCTCCAGCAGAAAACCCGGAGGAGGAACGCCTTCCCGAAGCGCAATCCAGCAGGCATCGTATCTTTCATCCGATTCCAGCCCGAATCCGAACACCTCAAAATGCCTTCTCAACAGAGGGACCCCCTTCAGCGCTCGGACCACCTCGTTGTGCGTGGCATCGTCCCAATAGATGACTCCCTGGGGGGTCAGCAGGTGGCTGAACCGGATGAGGTCCTGGTACGCCGTATCGAAGGAATGATCCCCATCAACTACGATCACATCGAAACCGGGAAGGCCCCGTTCGTTCAACAAGGCCCGGGCCTCCGGGTAGGCCTCGGACGATTTTCGGGAGATGAGGCGGGTGTTCGGATGATCAAACGTGGGGACCCGGGCATAAGGCAGGCCCTCCCGGATGAGCTGAATCGGCTTGGTCATCGGGTCAATCCCCACCAGCAGGAATGCGTCCCCTCCCAGATGCCTGAGAACGTCCATCCCTGCCCCAAAACAGACTCCAATCTCCACGACAGCCCGGACGAGAAAGCGCTGGAACAGCTCTGCCAAAATGGCTGGATTCTTCGGGCGATGCATCCGTTTCCTTCCCTGGCTGGGCCGGCACCAGCCGGAGCCGAGGGGGTCCCTTTCAGAAACTCCCCTGTAGAGGTCAGGCAGGGACTCCAAGCGAAGGCTCTTAATGTGATCGATCATCCGGACCGGCCCGCCGTTAGTTGTCATGACTCAAACCGCATCAGAGACATAGGGGCGTGTGCTGTAGTAGTACAAGTGGATGGACCAACGCTCTCTGCCCGGCTCCACCTGGGTTGCGGTGTGCAGGGCGTTGGGAGTAAAGCAGAACAGGGAGCCGGCCGACCCGTTGACTGGCTCCAAAGGGGCCGCGCCGTACCGCTCCAGGTCTTCCAGGGTAAACCGGCTGCGCTTTCGCGCCATCACGTCCTCCAGGAGGAGCGGATACCTCTTCCAGTGATGGGATCCCGGGGAGATCGAGACCGGCCCCGTTCCCTCCCCCACGTCGGTTAAATAGAGGTAGGATTTGAAGGTTGAAGAGAGGGTGTCGAAGTGAAGGAAGTTGTACGCCTCTTTTCGGGAATGGGTCTTGCGTTCGATCTGGACCGCCATGGGACGAGTGTCCCCGCCGTTAGCGTACGCCGCCATCGCGCACAGTGCCTTATCTTCCAACAGCTCCCGCATCCAAGGATATGGGGCGCACAGGTCTTGAACCGTGGCCACCCCTTTGTTTTCCATCTCCCGCGCGTGGTCCTCTCCAAAAACTGCCCGGTAATCGGGGTGACTGCGATCCTCGAAGATCAGACGGATCACTCCGCTGGTCGTTCCGCCGCTCCAGTACCATCCCCGGTCATCTACCCGGACGATGCGGCGGTCGCCGGCGTTCGGGTCATCGTAGATCCGGATCGGCTCCTGGAACTCCTCCCGGAACTGGGACAAGGCGGCTTGGGCCAGTTTTCGATACTGTTCCGTGTCCAGGACGGTGTATCCCCTTTCGTAAAGCTCCTGCATCTTCTGGTAAATCACAGGCCCTGGAGCCCGTGAGGGATCCGGAAACTTCAGGATCGGTTCTTCCTTGAAGTAGCGCTGGCGTCCTCCCCGGCGCCATATCCAGCTGGACCAGCCCAGACGGAATTTCCCCTGAATGGACTTGAGAAACAGGGTCATCGGCTGAAGGCCCTTCGGGCCGCCTCCCGTCGGTGAACCATCTGCAGGCAGCGGGAGCCGAAGAACCAATCGGTCGCTTCCCGGGAAACCTCCCGATAGCCGGAGGGGATCGGATACTCGGAAATGACCAGATCGGTCGGATCCCGTTTGACGTTGCGATTCATGAGGTAAATCGTCCTCGCCTTGAGGCGCCCGGCCTGGCTCAGGTAAAAAGAGACGGCCTCCGGCATCATGTGCTGGAAGCTGGCCGTGTTGATCAGCAGGTCGATTTCTTCCTCCAGCTCGGGCAGCTTCCAGGGGGGCAGAATCACGATCCGGGCTTCCGGGTCAGGCGACTCGCCTGGCCGATACAGGACCTGGATGGAACCTTCAAAGCAGGCCTTCAGATAAAAGAAGGCCATCGGGATCGCATCCGGCAGCTCCACGAGGAAGTACCGACCGATCGACAAATGCCGCAAAAGCTCTGCCGCCAGAGCGCCGTAGCCGCCCCCCACCTCCAGGACCGCCCCCAGAGATTTCCCGGCCGCCTTCTCAATCTCCCGGCGATAGTAAAGCATCCGTAGCTGAACCTCGGTGAGATGGACACCGCCGGGGAGATGATAGACGGAGGGCCCGCCAATCCGGTTGTCCTCCAGCTCCTCCCAGCGGAACGGATGCCGCCGGTAGAGCCGGGAGGCCATCCGGGCCAGCAGGAGGGCCCCTTTGAGCCATTTCTGCCGTCTGGGAACCTTCCCGTTCCAAGTCAGATACAGGGATTTCGGATACGGGGAGTCCGGAAAGTTCAGCCGGCCGGCCGCCAGAAACCAGTGCCGGAACCCCCGCAGGACACCGGGAGTCATAACCAGGCCCTCTCGCAGAGGCATAAACTTCGTCTCCAGAGGAGAGGGATCCCATGGTCCCCGCAAGGAAAACCGCTTGATCTCCGGAAGCAGAGAAGCCGCCTCCCCCTCCAGGGATTCCAAAAAGGAGTCCTCGCGTGCTGCTCGAATCCTAAGCGGCTTACGAAGAGCCGCGGCCGTTTCCATGATCAGGACCTTTCCCGGATGAGAGGGCCAGCAGAATGAAGATCCACTGCGTCCGGTAGCTTCTCTCAATCCGGTAGTAATCGCACAGATTCACCGGGAGGCTGCCTTTTCCAGGACAGAAGAAGACCCGAGAGCCATTCGCCGCAGACAGGAAGAAAGCTCCAGCACCGTCTTGACCGAGGCATCCGCGTCCGCGTGATAGATGAGCGGCGTGCCCAGCACATTTTCTCCGTGGTAGCGGGCCTGCTCGGCGGCATAGCCCCAGATCAACGTGGGACAGCCGGCGGCCAGCGCCACCAGCAGGGCGCCGGAGATCCCGCCTAAGGCCATCCGAGCCCTTTTCAAGGCGGCAATCTGAACGTCCATCCGCAGGGAGGCCGGCACGTGGATCAGATCCAGGCACCCCTCCGGCACCCCATCGGCGAAGTAGGCCCCGCCGGGCTCTCCGAGGACCGCGACCGCCAGATCCGGGTATTGGCGCTGAAGGAGTTGGATCAGTTCCTGGTATTTCTCCTTGGACCAGTTCTTCTCGGGCCGGCGCAGGTTCCGGTGCCGGGGGAAAACGGCGATGAGCTCCCGCTCCCCGATCCGATCCAAAAAGGCCTTCTCCCCAGCCGGGGTGGGCCCGAGCAATTCGAACTGCTGATCTTTAAAATCGATCGGTTTGATCTGGAACCGGGGAACCTTCCCTTTCCCCTCCAAGATCCGGATTCCAAACTCCAGGCCATCCGGTTCAAACCGGTTCGGTTTCCAGGGAGTAAAGAACAGGGTGTCCTCAGGGAGCTTCCGCCTGAACATCTCCAGAAGCCGCTCTGCCTCCGGCTCCAGATCCGGCAGATTCACCGGCCGTTCAACCACCCTTTTCCGAGGGCGCCGCAGATGAAGCAGATCAACGGCCACCGATCGAAACGTCAAGACCTGTTCCCGGATCCCTGGATAACCTCGGCGCCAGCCGTCCGCGTAATAAGCATGCGGGCTCTTGACCTTTCGGACAAACTCCTCGGGCAAGGGCCAGAACTCATCCACCTCCGGATAAAACGGCTGGCGGCCCGGGTAGGAGCAGGCGATCTTTCGGTCCTGCTGGAATGCTTCCCGGCAGGCCTTTCGGACCCAGCCATGCCAGAAAGACAGCTCCCAGCCGAACTCCCCCAGGAACGGTCCGAAGAATACCGTCCTCATGTCAAAAAGTGCCTGTCAAAAAGTGCCTGACACTTTCTGACACTGAACTCCCCCAGGAACGGTCCGAAGAATACCGTCCTCATGTCAAAAAGTGCCTGACACTTTCTGACACTTTTCATCAGACATTCAGTGAAGGTCCTTGCGCATCTCGAGAAGCCGGTTCACCTTCTTCTCCGGGTGCATCAGCTCCTCCAGGTGCTGGGCCGTCTCCATCCCCATCCGCATCGCCGTGTCCTTGGAGCAGTAGGCGTGCATCCCGGCCCGTCCGATGGGGATCACGTGGGTGTTGCGGCTTTCCTCCAGAAGACGCCGGAAAAGCTCCAGATTTTTCCGGGTGGCCAACGGGTAGATCCGTTCCCGGTTGTCCGCCCAGGAGTCCACCGGCTCTCTTTTTAAAATATTCCGGCAAAACCAAAGGACTTCCTCCATGAACTTGTCCAGCGGGCAATGGCCTTTCCACGGAAAGTCGAAGGAGAGCAAGGAGTACTCGGAGTGGACGTAATACTGCTGTTTGTATTCCAGGACCCGGACGAAGTCGTAGGTGTTAGGGAAGGTGGTGAAGCAGGCCGGCATCACGAAATGCTCGCATTTGACGGCGACGAAAATGAGGCAGGTATTAATGAACTCCAGCTGCTCGGAGATCGGGATGGTGGAGACGATGAGGTCGGCCTCGATCGGGTCTCCGTTGGTGAAACAGCGCATCTGGTCGTCGAAGCGGGCCCTTCCCTTCTCGATTCGGATCCCTTCCGTCATGCCGGCCCACATCGGATTGTAATTGCCGGGATGGCCCTGCCACTGCCCGGAAAACCGGGAGTTGACCTGCTTTAGGCTCAGCGGCCGAAAGCGCACCCAGTCGGTGTCCATCTCTTTAGGGTCCATCTGCCAGGCCTTCCGGTTGTAGTTCTTGATGTAAGTGTCGTAGAGAGTTTTACCCACCCGGGAGATGGCGTAGGCTTCGAAATTGGAGTAGTCCGGCTGATTCAAGTTCACCTGGTAGAGCTCCCAGATCGCCTGTTCCGGGTTCGGGAGCTTAAGGACGTTCTTTGTGGTCAAGGGGAAGTCGTGGACATCGTCGATGGTACCGTCCACGGAAACCACATAGTGGTACTCCCCGTCATGGGAGGGAGGCTTGTGCTGGGTCAACCACTGCTCGAAAAGGGCCTTCAGATGGTCTTTGTCGGTGAACATGATCTGGGGGCCGAACTCGTAAGGGATTCCCTGATAGGTCCGGGTCCGGGCGCAGCCCCCGATCTGGGAATTCTCGATGATCGTGATATCCGAGATTCCCTTCTGCTTCAGGAAGTAGGCGGCGGCGCATCCGGCAGGTCCTCCGCCAATAATCACGGCCCTTTTCATCAGGAGTGGGTCCGGGTGGGGGTCACCCCACCACCTGATTTGTCCGCCTTTGGCGGACCGGCTCCATCGGAGCCAATCCAACTTCTCGTCTTACCCTGGGGTTGGATTAAATCAGGTGGTGGGGCCATGTTCATGAGTTGAACATTCTCGTACGGCAGGGAGAGATTGTCAAGATGGAACACGACTCATGCAAACTGACCCGTTCACCCTGAGCCTGTCGAAGGGTGAACGGCGATGTTCGTGCTTCGACAAGCTCAGCACGAACGGTTTTGCATGACTCGTGATGGAACTGGTTAGAGTGCTGCTTGAATTGCCCGGCAGATTCGGATCTGCTCGGAACGGGTCAGCTCCGGGAAGATGGGAAGGGCCAAAACCTCCCGGCTGGCCCGGTCGGTCTCCGGCAGACGGACCTTCGCGTAGTCCCTGCCCCGGTGGACCGGCTGGCGGTGGACCGGAACCGCGTAGTAGATCGGAGTTTCGATCCCGGCTTGCTTCAACGCTTTTTGGATCCGGTCTCGCTGTTTGGAACGAATCACATAAAGGCAGTAAGCATGAAACGCCCCGACCCCTTCAGAGGGACAAATCAAGCCGGGGATGCCGGATAGTTCGGCGTTGAAAAACCGGGCCGTCTCCCGGCGCTTCTCCACCCCTGTTTTCAGATAGGAGAGCTTGACGCTCAAGAGGGCCGCCTGCAGTTCATCCAGCCGGCTGTTCCGGCCGAGGTCGGTCTGCCTTCCCTGCTTATCCCGGCCGTGAACCCTGAGGCGGCGCAGTTTTTCCGCGAAGACGGCAGATGGGGTCACCACCATCCCGGCATCTCCGAAGGCGCCCAGCGTCTTCGTCGGGAAGAAACTGAAGCACCCCAGGTCGCCGATCCCGCCGACCGGTTTTGTCTTCCACCGGGCGCCGGCGGCCTGGGCGGCATCTTCGATCACCATCAGCCGGTGCCTGCGAGCAATCTGGAGGATGGGATCCATGGCACAGGGATGCCCAAACAGGTGAACGGGAAGAATGGCCTTGAGTCTCTTGCGGGAAGCCGCAGGAAGGTGCTGGATACGGCGTTCCAGATCGGCAGGATCCATCGTGTAGGTCCGTGGATCCATATCGATAAAGAGGGGTTTGGCTCCCACGTGCAGGATCGCGTCGACCGTCGCGATAAAGGTAAACGAGACGGTGGCCACCCGGTCGCCGGGCCCAATACCGGAGGCGCGGAGAGCCAGCTCCAAAGCATCGGTTCCAGAGGCCACTCCGACACCGAACCGGCGGCCGCAGGACCGGGCGAAGGCGGTCTCGAACCGGGCGACCTCGGAACCCAAAATGTAGGAGCCGCTGCCCAGGACGCGCGCCACCGCGGAAGTTAGCTGCCGCCGGAGAAGGCGGACCTGCCGGGTCAGATCCAGAAAGGGGATTTTTTGAACCATTCCACCGTCCGGGCTAGCCCCTCTTCAAAGGGAACTGTCACTTTGTAGCCCAGCAGGCGCCGGGCCTTGGAGATGTCGGCCCAAGTGTGCCGGACATCGCCGGGCCTTTCCTTGATGAAAGCCGGCTGAATCGGCCGGCCGGTTTGCTGGGAAAGGATCTTTGCCAGCTCCCGGACGGAATGCCGGCTCCCGGAGGCGATATTGAACACCTGGCCGGCCGCTGCTTGAGCAGCTGCAGCCGCTTTCAGATTGGCCTGCACCACGTTCTCCACGTAGGTGAAATCCCGGGTCTGAAGCCCATCCCCATGGATGGGAGGGGCAATCCCCTTGAGCAGTGAGGTGATGAACTTGGGCACCACCACGGCGTACTGGTTCTCCAGAGACTGCCGGGGCCCGTAGACATTGAAGTAGCGTAAGCCGACCGTCTGAAGCCCATGCAGGCGGGTGAACATGACGGCGTGCAGCTCCGCGGCCAGCTTGGATGCGGCGTAAGGGGACTGGGGCGCGGGGGCCAACGTCTCCCTTTGCGGTAACGGAGTCTTATCCCCGTAGACCGAGCTGGAAGAGGCGTAGACCACCCGGCGCACCTTCTGCCGGAGCGCTTCCAGCAGAAGAAGCAGGGTGCCGGTGGTGTTGACCTCATGATACTCGAGGGGGCGGTTGACCGACTTGGGAACCGACCGGAGAGCCGCCTGATGGAAGATCACCTCCACCCCCGCGATCGCCTTCTTAAGCGCCTTGGGATCCCGGACATCCCCTCGGATGAACTGCACCTTCCCTCGGACCGACTCCAGGTTCCTCCTCTGACCGCTGGAGAGGTTGTCCAGCACCCGAACCTTGGCCCCGCGCCGAATCAGCGCCTCCACGAGATGGGAGCCGATGAATCCCGCCCCACCGGTAACGAGGACTTTCATTAGAGCCGAACCACCTTCGCCGGGCGGGGCTTCAAATTCCGCAGGGCATTCCGGGTGTCCAGAATCAGCCCGGCATGCTTGACCACCGCGCGGTAGTCCATCTCCTCGTGATCGGTCACGATCAGAACGCAGTCGACCGCGGAGAGGACGGCTGGCGTCAACGGAACGTTTCGGAGGCAGCCCGCATTGACCGAAAGAGACGGGACGAACGGATCGTGATAACTCACCTTCGCTCCCCGCTTCCCCAATAAATGGATGATCTCCAGCGCCGGGGACTCCCGCACATCGCCGACCCCCCGCTTGTAGGCTACCCCCAGCACCAGGACCCGGGCCCCCTGCAGGGCCTTGCCCTTCTGATTGAGCTCCTGGGCGGCCCGCTCCACCACCACCTCCGGCATCGCCCCATTGATCTGAGAGGCCAGCTCGATGAACCGGGCCTCGAAGCCATGGAGCTTCGCCTTCCAGGACAGGTACAGAGGATCAATCGGGATGCAGTGCCCACCTAGTCCGGGACCCGGGTAGAAAGGCATGAAGCCGAACGGCTTGCTTTTGGCCGCCTCGATCACCTCCCACACATCCACCCCCATCCGGTGGCAGAGCAGGGCCAGCTCATTGACCAGCCCGATGTTGACCGAGCGGAAGGTGTTCTCCAGGAGCTTGACCATCTCCGCCACCTTCGTGGAAGAGACCGGGATCACCCGATCGATCACCTGAGAATAAAGCAGATGGACCATCCTGCGGCAGGCGGCAGTGACCCCGCTGATCACCTTGGGGATTTCGCGGGTCGTGAACTGCGGGTTGCCCGGGTCGATCCGCTCGGGGGAGAAACCCAGAAAGAAATCCCTCCCCGCCTTAAAGCCGGTCGCCTCCAGCATCGGCAGGATCACCTCCTCGGTCGTTCCCGGATAGGTGGTCGACTCCAGACTAATCACCTGATGCCGGTGCAGGTGCTTGGCCAAGGCCTCGGCGGCCGCCACGATATAGGAGATGTCCGGATCCCGCGTCTTGCGCAAGGGGGTCGGCACGCAGATCATCGCCGCGTCCAGATCCCGCAGCGCTTCATAGTGGGTGGTTCCCTTCAGCTTTCTGTCCCTAACCAGAGAACGGAGGGAATCGCTGGAGACGTCCGGGATGTAGGAGCATCCGCTGTTGATGCCCTCGACCCGTTTCGCGTCGACATCGATCCCGACCGTGCGGAAGCCCTTCGAGGCAAACTCCACCGCCAGAGGCAAGCCCACGTAGCCTAAACCGATGATGCCGACCCGGGCCGTTCTGCTGCGGATCTTCTTTTCTAAAGAAGAATCGGCTCTCTTAGCCACGCCCCACCTCAGATTCCAGAAAAGCAACCAGCGCTTCAGGCCAGGGGCGCAGGGCCGAGCCGGTTGCCTGCGCGTACCGGGGGCAATCCAGCCGGCTGTCGGCCGGCCGCCGGGCCGGGCGGTTGAACTCCCGCCAGGTGGTCGGCCGAAGCGGCGGATTTGGAATCCCCATCCATCGGGCAACCTCGCCGGCCACCTCCGAGCGGGAGGCGCCTCCCCCGTTGGACAGGTGGAAGATTCCCTTCAACCGTTGGGCTTTCTCAAGCAATTTGCCGATCCCCTCAGCTAAATCCAAAGTATAGGAAGGGGTGTAACGCTGGTCGGTCACCACGGGGATCGATTCTCCCTTCCGAAGCTTTTCAACGGTGTCCGTCACGAAGTTGGCCCGCCCCGCCCCGAAGAGTCCGCTCACCCGGACCACCAGGCATCGGGGACCGGCCGCCAGGACCTGCCGTTCTCCCTCCAGCTTGGAGCGGCCGTAGGCGTTGACCGGATTCGTTGGGTCCTCCTCTCGATAGGGGCGCCCGAGGTTTCCATCAAAAACGTAATCGGTGCCGATCGCCATCAGGCCGGCCTGATTCTGCGCGCAGGCCCGAGCCACGCGTCCGGCCGCCTCCCCATTCATCCTCCAGGCGGCCTTCGGGTCCCGCTCGCAGGCATCCACATCGGCCCAAGCAGCCGAATGGATCACCCAATCCGGGCGGCATCGACTCATCCCGGAGCGGACCCCCTCCTCATCCATCAGATCGACCGATTCCATCTGAACGCCGGGGATCTGGGCGGGACGCCGGGACCATCCGATCAGGGTGTGCCGCCCTGCCAGCGCCCGGCACAAATCTTTTCCAAACAGCCCCGTCGCTCCCGTGATCAGAATTCTCACGACTCATGACCCATGATCTACGATTCACGATTCACGATTCACGACTCACGACTCACGATTCACGACTCACGATTCACGACTTTTCCTTTTAACGGCCGCCACCACTCCGGATGTTCTTGATACCAGCGGATCGTCAGCTCCAGCCCTTCCTCAAACCGCCGTTTCGGAGCCCATCCCATCCGCCGGAGCTTCCGGGAATCCAGGGCGTAGCGCCGGTCGTGTCCCAAGCGGTCCGTGACGTGCTTTAAGAGAGTCCGGGGGCGGCCCAACAGATCGAGAATCTTTTCCGCCACTTCCCGATTCACCCGGTGCTCTCCGGAACCGACGTTGTAAACTTGGCCCGGCTCCCCCTTTTCCAGCAGAAAGCCGATGGCCTCGCAGAAATCCTCGACGAACAGCCATTCCCGAACGTACCGGCCATCCCCATAGATCGGCAGAGGCTCCCCGTCAATGCCGTTGGTGATCATCAGAGGCAGGAATTTTTCAGGGAACTGATAAGGTCCGTAGTTGTTGGAGGCCCGGACGATAACGGCCGGCAGCCCGTAGGTGACCTGGTAGGCCCGGACCAGATGATCCGCTCCGACCTTGCTGGCCGCGTAGGGGCTGTTGGGCGCCAAGGCGGATTCCTCATGGGCTTCCCCCTGCGCCAGGGAACCGTACACCTCGTCCGTGGAGATCTGGATGTATCGTTTCACGCCGGAAGCGCGGGAGGCCTCCAACAACGCGTAGGTGCCCAGCAGATTGGTCCGGAGAAAATCGGCCGCGTCAGCAATCGACCGGTCCACGTGCGTCTCGGCGGCGAAATGAACGACCGCCTCGCACCCGTTTAAGACTCGCGCGACCGTTTCCGGATCGGCCACATCCCCCTGCACGAACCGGTATCGGGGATCTCCCTCCATCTGCCTTAAGTTCTCCGGATTGCCCGCGTAGGTCAGCTTATCCAAGTTGACGACCCGGATATCGGGGCGGCGGGCCGTGAACCATCGGATGAAGTTGGAGCCGATGAACCCCGCACCACCTGTCACCAGAACCTGTTTCACTGTCGTTTCCTGCCGCGGCTGCGGGCGGCCAGCTGGCTGGCCCTCAACAGCGACTCAAAGGTCCCGCAGTCCGACCACCATCCTCGGAGGTTGCTGCAGGTCATCTGCCCTTTCCGGATGTAGGCGTTGTTGACATCGGTAATCTCCAGCTCCCCCCGCCCGGAAGGTTTGAGCGTCTTGATGATGTCGAATACCTGGGGATCATACAGGTAGACGCCCGTGACGATGTAGTCGGACTTCGGGCGCTTGGGCTTCTCCTCGATGGCCAGCACCTTGCCGCCGCGGAAGACCACGACACCGAACCGCTCCGGATCCGGCACCTTCTTGATCAGGATCTTGGCCCCCACCGGTTGTTTCCGATAAGCTTCCACGTAGGAAGCGATGCTGCACCCCAAGATATTGTCCCCCAAGATCACCACGATCCTCTCCCCATCGGCGAAATGCTCCGCCAGCCCTAAGGCCTCGGCGATTCCTCCTTCCCCCTTCTGGTAGGTGTAATTGACGTGCTTAAGCCCGAAGGCGGCCCCGTTGCCCAGAAGGCGCAGGAAATCGCCGGCGTTCCCGCCCCCGGTGACGATCAGGATGTCTCGGATTCCGGCCTCCACCAGCGTCTGCAAGGGGTAAAAGATCATGGGCCGGTCGTAGATCGGCAGGAGATGCTTGTTGGTGACGTTAGTCAGGGGCCTTAAGCGCGTCCCCAAACCGCCCGCAAGAATGATTCCTTTCATCGGGCTTTACTTGCGCCAGTCAAACGGGATCTTGGGATCATACGGGTCGGCCCGGTACTCATCCGGCGTCTGGTAGTTGTACATGAGCGTAGGAACGTTCATGATCATCGACTCCCGGTCCGGCGCCAGCCCCTTGAAGCCGTGCCAGACTCCCACCGGGATCTTGACGAGGAAGGGCTCTTCCGGCGACATCAGGAATTCATTGACCTGCCCGCGGGTGGGGGAATCCTCCCGGGCGTCGTACAGGCCCACCCGGGCGCGACCTGCCAGGCAGACCCAATGGTCCGCTTGAAGCTTATGGTAATGCCAGGCCTTCACGACACCCGGCTTGGCGGTGGTCACGTACACCTGCCCGAACCGCTCGAAGATCGGGTCATCCTCCCGAAGGATCTCCATCAGGCGTCCCCGGTCGTCCGGGATCACCTTCAGCGGCTTGACCTGAACCCCTTCAATCAGATTCTTCGTCTTCGCGAGCATGCTTCCCCGGGGCCTCCTCCGAGCGGCCTCGGCCCACGCCCACGTACCGGAAGCCGAGCTTTCGCATCCGCTCCGGATCGTAAATGTTCCGGCCGTCCACGATCACCGGCTGGCGCATCAGCTTCTTCAAACGGGCCAGATCCACCTCTTTGAACTCATTCCATTCGGTCATGACTACCAGGCAGTCGGCCCCTTTGGCCAGATCGTAAGGGCTTTCGGCAAAAGCAACCTGGCCATCCAGCTCCACCTTGGCTTCCCTCATCGCCTGCGGATCGAAAGCGGAAACCCGGGCGCCGGCCTTCAGCAGGTCCTCGATCAGATCCAGCGCCGGAGCGAACCGCATGTCATCGGTGTCCGGCTTGAAAGCCAGCCCCAGAACTCCGATCTTTTTGCCTTTCAGGTTCCAGAGCTGCTGCTCCACCTTTCGAACGACAGAGCGCTTTTGAGCCTCGTTGACCTGCTTGACCGCCTTCAAGATCCCAAAGTCGTAACCCACCTTCTCGGCGATCCGGATGAAGGCGTCCAGGTCCTTGGGGAAACAAAATCCTCCGAACCCGGCTCCCGCGTTCAGGAAGGCCCGCCCGATCCGAGGGTCCATTCCCATCCCTAAGGCCACCTTCTCCACATCGGCCCCGACCCTCTCGCAGATGTTGGCCACCGCGTTGATGAAAGAGATTTTTGTGGAAAGGAAAGCGTTGGAGGCGTGCTTGATCAGCTCGGCGCTGGCGATGTCGGTCACCACCAGCGGGGACTGGAACGGCTTATACAACTGCTCCATCAGGGCCCGGGCCCGCGCCGACTCCACGCCGACCACCACCCGATCCGGATGAAGGAAATCGCTGACCGCCGTTCCCTCCCGCAGGAACTCCGGGTTAGAGGCCACATCAAAGGGAATCTTCCGGCGCAAGAAGGCTGAAATGGTCCGCTTCATCCATTTGCCGGTCTCCACCGGCACGGTGGATTTCTCCACGATGAGCCGGTAGCCGGTCATCGACCGGGCGATCTTCTGGCAGACATGCTCGACGATAGTCAGGTCCGCCTCCCCGCTGGCCCGGGGCGGAGTCCCTACCGCGATGAAGATCACCCGTGAGCGGCGGACCCCCTCGGCGATGCTGGAGGTGAAGGAGAGCCGATTCCGCTTGAGGTTATGGGCCACCAAGGGCTCCAGACCCGGCTCATAAAAGGGGGATTCCCCCTTTCGCAGGGTCTGGATTTTCTTTAAGTCGTTGTCCACACAGACGACCGCGTTGCCCAGATCAGCGAAGCAGGCGCCGGTCACCAGCCCCACATGGCCGGCTCCGATAATGCAGATTTCCACTCCTTCATCCTCCTCGGTCGAAAACGATTATTTTAACACAGGGAAGAACGTTGCGCTCTAGAGCAAACGCAGTAAATGATGCGCCACCCTCATCGCGAGGCCCCGAAGGGGCCGTGGCGATCTCGTCACTCCTGTGTCATTCCCGCCCTCGAGACCGATCCGTCCCCGTGGAAACGGGGATCGAGTCGGGGATGACATCGAGGGCGAGGATGCCGGTTTTGAAACCGGCACTTAACACGTTTGTACTAGTTCCGTACCTCGCCGGGTTTCGCAAAGTTCTTGCCGGCTTTGGGCTGATGGTAATGGCGGCCGAACTCGAACGGCGCCTCCGGCAGGGCCTTGAGCCGGAACAGGAGCAGGACCGTCTCCCCCTGGGCCCGCTGAACGCTGTAGACAAGTTCCACGGTCCATTCATGCAGGTCCCGGCGCAGGCGGTACTCGTATGCCGAGAAGTCGTAGATCTTCTTGACGGTCCGGTTGCCCCGGTCGCTGGTTTCGGTGACGAAGCGCTTCACGTCGAAAGGCTGGTAGATGCCGACCCGCCACTTGGGGCCCAGATTGAACACGGTCTCTAGCACCAGCTGGCTGCTGGTGTTGCGCTGATAGCGCCAGCCCACGCCCAAGGACCAGGGCAGCTCTTTGAATTCCCCCGATTCGGACTCGAACAGAGTCCCGATGTTTCCATCCACCGAAAAGCCCTTGCCCGCGGAGGGCCCGGCCACCAGATCGGCGTTGAAGACGGTCATCTTCCCGATCCGGGGATCCACGGTCATGTCGGACTCCACCCTCAGCCACCGGTACGGCAGAAGTTCCAGGTCCTGTTGGACATTTCCCCAACGGCCGCCGCTGCCGCTGGGCCCTTCCCAATCATAGGTCGTTTTTGGAATCCAGCGAACCAGATCGACCCGCTCCACCTGTCCCGGGGCGGTCTGCCGCTTGGTCTGAAGCTTGTTCTCAACAGAAGGAGACAGGAGGTTGGACTTGACCAGCCCGTCGGACTGAAAGAAGCGGCTGGAGGCGATCGTGGGCTTGGCCTGGTACCGGTACTCCAGCTTCGGGGTGACCAGATGTCGCAGGCGGTTGATGTTTAGCCCCAGAAAGTCGGTGTCCAGCAGGAAAATCCGGGAAAACTTCGTGTTCAGATCGAAACCGGTCAGGACCGACTGGCGGAATTGAGGAGACAGATCCGTCACTCCCCGGGTGGCGGCCAAATGCTGGAACGTGGCCAGCGGCCGGAAGTTCAGCCACCGGAAGAAACGGGCCGGGTAGGAAATTTCCTGCTCCGTCTTGAACTGGCTGAAGGAGTTTCGGGTCCCCTCCTTGTTGTGCGCTTCATTGGCCTTCAGGAAGCTGGCGGTCGACTGATACTGCCATCCCGTCGAGGTCAGAACCCTCGACCGGGGGCTGTCGGGACGCCATCCCAAGATCGGCAGCCAGGGCATCGTCAGGGGCCGGATGCTGAAGGAAAGAAAGGGCCACTGTTGGTTTACCGTTTCGAAGCGGTTGATTCGCTTGGTCACCAGAAAGGTCAGCCCGTACCAGGGAGCGGACCGGATGATCTGGAAATAGCTCCTGGGATTCTGGTCGCTCTCAAACTCCCGCAGGAAAAAATCCTTGATGAAGGTGGAGTCCTTGGCCTGACGATACTCCAGCGTCATCTCGGTCTCCGGGTCCATTTCCCAGCGGTGCCGCAGCTGATTTCGGAACCGTTCCCGCTCAGAGGTCGGCGGGGCACTCTCCTTATTGAACGACCAGAGATGATCCCGCTGAATCGCCCTTTGGTGAGTGTAATAGCCCCGATAAATTCCCTGCCCTCCGACCGGCAATTCGTACTTCAAGTCCACCCCGCTGGCTAAGTCCAGCCGCTCCCGGTAATCCAGATGGACGCGCCCCTGGAGGTTTTCATGAAGATAGAGGCGCCAGGCGGTCAAGACAAACAAGCCCCACTCGTCGCTCTTTCCGGGAACAATCGTGACCCGGGGCCGTTTGTCATCCAGGATGTGGGTGTAGGAGGGCAGATAAAACAAGGGCACGCCCCCCACGATCATCACCACGTTCCTTAAGACGACCCGATCCTCCAGAAAGACCTGGACCTCCTTGGCCTGAAGGCGGGAGTGGGGCTGATCGAAATCGCAGGAGGTCAGATAACCGGCATGCATCCGGAAAGAGGAGCCGGAATCCTTCCAGGCCTCATTCCCCCGGGTCCTCCAAACGTCTGTCTGACCTTCCGCCTCCAGAACAACTCCTTTCCGGGTGGCGAAATTATAGATCACCTCCTCCCCTCTGAGCAGCCCTCCGGGCTGGGCCAAGGCGACCCGCCCTCTCAGATAGGCGTCCTTCGTCTCCATGTAGATCGTCGCCTGGTCGCAGGTGAGCTTCGTGTCCCGGTAGACGGCGGTGACATTGCCTGAGGCAACCACCTTGCCGATGGTGTCAAAATACTCGATCTGGTCCCCCTTGACCGTGACCGGCTCTTCTTGCGCGGAAAATGCAGGGACAGAGGGAAAACAGGTTAAAAGAAAAACCGCGGAACC
>CAYJTC010000023.1:0-21080 GCA_964372955.1 uncultured Planctomycetia bacterium
AGCGGCCGAGTCGAAGGGCTCAGGGTGAACGGCTCAGATTGCATGACTCGTGTTATTAGAGGTGATTTCGTAAACACCGCTGTCATTCCCGCCCTCGCTGGAGTTTACCCTCGAGTGCCATCGAGGGCGGGGATGACATTTATGAAACTGCTTCTAGAACAGGAGGAAACAGAATGAGAATGCGACCCAGAGGAAATTCAGGCTTCACCCTGCTGGAACTTCTGGTAGTAGTCATCATCGTGGGCATCCTGGCCACCATCGCCGTCCCAGCATTCACCAAAGCGATGGAGAAAGGCCGCTCCGCAGAGGCCGCTTCCATCTTGGGCGCGATCAAGACAGCCGAGGAGGCCTATTACCAGGAGAACCTGAAATACACCGCCAGCCTTGGAGAGCTGGCCGCGGACACAATATCTGACACCTCGGTTAAACATTACTTCAAGTACACCCTCGCTTCACCCACGGCCACCACGTTCACCGCGATCGCCACCCGGAAGCTTCAATCAGAGAGTGGGCCCGGAAAGGGAAAGGAGCCAGGCTACTCGACAGCCTACACCGTTACGGTCGACCAGGATGGGAATCTAAAGGGAGGACCTCCATAAGGCGCGGCGTCACCCTCATTGAACTGCTGATCGTCGTCATCATCGTGGCGATCCTGGCTGGGCTAGCCGTCCCCAGCTACCTGACCATGATTGAAAAAACCAAGGTCAAGGAGGCCCAGTCTACCCTAGTGATCATCTTCCGGGCCGAAGGAATGTATCGGCTGGCTAATAACAAATACGGGACCCTCGGTCAATTGGTTTCTGGGGGTTACATCCACCCGGACCCAAATCCCATCGTGATCCCTGGAGCACCCCTCCCGAATTGGACCTTCTCCACCAGCGGAGAGTCCGAAACGGCTTTCACCGCCACGGCGACCCGAAGTGTCAACTCTGGTTATCCAAACGCAACCGTCCAATTGGATCAGGGCTGGACCGGCGAGCCTATCTACGAAGGCAATAAGAAATTCAAGGGGTCGCACTCCCTCCACGACTGACCCTTCAAGAAAACCTTTCATTTCCTCGGGCTTAACGACTTGGCTCAGGTACTTGAAAAGGGGCTTCCCGTCAGGCAAAACGCTACTTGGGTTCGGCCGTGGACCAAACGGATCCGGTGCCGGAGCAGTTCACGCAGGTCCCGGATCGTACCTCTAGCGTTTCCTCTTCACCCTGATGCGGTAGGAGGGGGTGTCGGGCAGAGGATTCCGTTGTAGCTTCAGGGCCAGATCCAGATTCTCCTGGGCGGCTGGATCGTTCGGATCCAGGCGCAGGGCCTCTCTAAAATGGGAGGCGGCTTCCGGCAGGTTCCCATGATCGGCCAAGGCCACTCCCCAGTTGTTGTGAGTCTGGACAGATTGAGGCTGAATCCGCAGCGCCTCTTCAAAATGGGAGAAGGCCTCCTCGAAATTCCAAAGGCCGGCTAGCCCCACTCCCAGGGCATTGTGAAGCTGCGGATTTTTGGGGGAGCTTTCTAATTCTTTTCTCAGGATCGTGACGGATTTTTCCAAATGATGACGGGCAAGGAGAAAATCCGGCTTGATCCGGAGGGCTTGAATATAGAAAGGAATGGCCTGCTCTATATTCCCTTGATGGGCCAGGGCGTGTCCCCAACTGTCGTAGGCGTCAGGATAATGGGGCTTTAACTGGATCGCCCGATGGTAGAGGGAAATTGATTCTTCATACTCCTTTCGCCCAGCAAAGGCTACCCCGCAGTTGTAATAGGCCTCCGCGTATTCTGGGTCCAGGCGAAAAGCTTCGGTGAACTGAGCGATCGCCTCCTCAAACTTCTCCTGCTTGGCAAGGGCGATTCCCAGATTGTTGTGTGCCCGGTGGTTGCCAGGCCTCTTTTGGAGGGAATCGCTCCAAATGGAGACTTCATCCCGGTAGTCCCTGTTGCGCAGGGCCGTCCCTGAGGTTAAACCCACGGCACAGGCAGTGACCAGTCCGGTGGCGGCCTTTCCCCGGAGGCCCAGCCGGTAGCCGCCGAGAATCACAAAACTCACCACGGCTGCCAGCGGCAGATACATCCGGTGCTCAACGGCCAGGTCCGCCACCGGGATAAAACTGGAGGTGGGAGCCAGAATGAGGAAGAACCAGGCTCCCAGAAAGCCCGCCGCCGAGTTTCGACGGAGCGCCCAGAGCGATGCCAGCAAGAGGCCCCCGATAGCGGCCGCCGGCGGCCAAATCTCGGAAGGGCGGTTTGCCACCGGCCAGTGGTAGTCGAAAACCAGTGGATGCGGCCAGAAGCTGAGCTTCAGATACTGGAGAAGCACCCCGGGTTGGGTCCGAAGATATTCCTGCCATGTTAACTGTTTAAGCGCGAAACCAAAGCTGGGGACAGGGAGATTCCGCAAGGTCCACAGAAACAAAAGGGAAATCCCCCACGTGGCTGCCAGCCCGCCGTAGAAGAACCGCCGTTGATCAAGGGCCTGGCGGAAAGAGGAGGAGAGGAAGATCCGGTCGTACAGAAGTAGGAGGATCGGAGCCGTCACCATAATCGATTTGCTGCCCATTCCCAGGGCGCAGGCCAGGATGCCGGCTGCGAACCAGCGTTGAGGGTGCCGACTGCCTGCGCTTCGGATGAGAGCGTACAAGGTCAGCAAATAAAACAGCCCCATCAGAAGCTCTGCCCGCTGGATGATGTAGTTGACGCTTTGAGTCTGAAACGGATGGACCACCCAGAGGACGGAGATCGCCGTGGCCAGATCCATGGCGGAGGGAGCGAAACGTTTTTGAAGTCGCGGAAGTTCCAGGGTACGGCGGACGATCCCCCATAGAACCAGGGCGCTGAAGAGGTGGATCGCCAGGTTAAGGGCGTGGTATCCCCAGACCTGAAGTCCACCGAGAGCGTAATTGAGCGCCAGGGAAAGGGTGACCACTGGGCGGATGTCCGGCATCGTAGATTCCCTGAGCGGCCAGAGGGAACGGATCGCTGGATTCTCTAGAATCGCGTATTTGTCGTCGAAGAGGAAGGAACTGGAGAAGCTGTTCTGGTAAGCGATGATCCCCAGGGCAAGGATGAGAAGCCAGGGCCGGATTCGCAAAACTTTATCCTCCTCGAGGAGATGATATACTGGATATCTGAAAAAGGAGGGGCTGTAGCTCAGTTGGGAGAGCGCCTGAATCGCACTCAGGAGGTCGCGGGTTCGACTCCCGTCAGCTCCATTCTCTCCTTCTGCCTACGATCTTCGCGGCGGAGGCCATCCCAACCGGGCGATAGCCCTCTTTCACCCGGCGCAGACCCTGTAAATCGCTGTCTCCCATCCCGTTGATCAAGGGAAAGGAGTCCATCTCCCTGCAGAGCTCCCGGAAAAGCAGCTGAGCCGCTCCCGGATAATCCCGATCGGCAATCTCAAGAAAGACGCAAAAAACATCGCGGGAAACCGGCGCGCCGAACGTGTAGCCCAGAATTCCGTTCTCCGCCTCCAAGACCCGGCCGGTCAACCCAAGCTCCTGCCGATCCATCATGAGCCGACGGTGAAAAAAGAGCCCGTCCCGGATGAAGGCCTTCGCCCAAGGTTCCGCCGACTCCTGCTGCTGGCGCCGGATTCCCCACCGGGTATAAAGCTGCAGGCAGGCAACCAGGTCTTTCTCTTCGAAAGGTCGGAACCGATAGGACCTCACGGTGTTCAGAAAACGATTGGCAGCGCCCCGCTGGGAGTGATACCGATCTCCTCGCAGAGCAGCCAGATCTTCTCGGCGATACAGATACTCTGGTTCTCCAGGAGCCCACTCGAATGAAGCGCTCTTTAACTGTTCCGCCAGCAACGGCTCAACCCCCTCCACCCGAGAAACCCTTTCTCCCTGGTTGGCTTCTTCCAGTATCGCCCAAGCCGCTTCGCAGACATCCACCGTGACCTTCTGAGCCAAGGGAGGCAGCGGCATCGAAAGTCCGCCCCCTTGTTCCGCAAAAAGGCAGAGGGCCCCTTTTAACAGAACCCACCAGTAATGGATCAGGTCGGACCAGCCCAGCAGGCCGGCCAGGGTATAGCTGGAGAGCTGGTGGGAAGTCATCGAAAGACAGGATTTCAAAAGAGGAATCTCCTCCCGGGTGAGCGGCCTCAAAGCCGGATGGGGCGCCAGAGGCATCCCCTGAACGGCCGCCGTCAGGGAAGGCAGCGCCGCTACCGGGACGAATTCCGGCCAGGAAGGACCGACGATCTGCGGATTCTCCTTGAGGTATTCCAGCCCCTCCGAAGCTTCCAGATACCGCGCCAGAGAAAGGGCGTAGTCGCTCACCTCTGGATCCGACCCATGCGCTTGAAGGTAGGGGCATTTGAGGTCCATGGCCAGAAGAACCTGGGTATCCCCGGGGTTCTTGGTCAAAACAAAGGGGTAAAGCCGGCAGTCCAGCGGTCGAACCGAGTAGATGGAACAGCGGTTGGTTTTGGATTCAAAGGCCGGGCAGCGGAATCCACTGCCGCAAGTGTGGAGACGGGGAAGCAGGGAAGGGGAGGATGCTTTCTGCTCAAACCAATCTTTTTCGCCGCCGGCTTGAACGGCCCATTGAGCTTCACGAACCGACCAGGTCGGGGCCTGAACCCCCTCTTCCGCCGGAAAACGGCAGCAGATCTTGCAATTCAAGCACCACTCCTCTGGAACGATTTGGGGGAGACCCTGAATGAATTTTTCCATAGGATGAGATTTACACCTTCTTCTTTCCGTGTTATAGTGTAACATATTCTAATTCAGGAGGTTGCGATGGGAGTGCCACGATCTCTTCGAGCTCGACGCCGGCGGAAACGGATGTCTGGCAAGGCTCACCGATCCAAAAAGAAATAGCTTCAAACGATGGCCTTTCGAGGACCTGAGCGCCGCCTGAGGACCCGATTCCGGGTCAGCCTTCCTTTTACGCTGAAGAGCGATTCCCAAGAAGCGCGCGGAACCACACGGAATGTCAGCCTGCTGGGAATCTCCGCCGTCATTGATTCTACCTTTCCTCAGGCGCAGCCGGTTGACTGCCTTCTGCACCTCGCCGCCTCTTCCAAGCCGATCATCGCCCACGGAACCATCATTCACTGCGATCCGCTCCCGGAACCAACCCCTGAGGGTTCGCATGAATTGGGGGTCTTCTTCAAGGAGTTTGAGCAAAACGGAGAATCCAATCTGGCCCGTTTCTTGGAACAGATGGCTCATAAAGAAGAAGCGGCCCTGAAAGCGGGCTATCGGGCTCTGAAACAAAAGCTGGCCGCCCGGAAGCGCCGCAAGCGGATGGAGGAGCTGAAGAAACGGCGCAGACGCCAGGAGCGCCTACGCCGCCGACGGCTGCGCCTGGCCAAACTTCGGCGCCAGCAGCGCGGCTCTAAGAGAAGTTCGAAGTCCCGGCGCAAGAAGGCGTAGACTAAAGCCGGATGCCAAAGCGCTATACCCTTCAAGCGCCTCCCGCTTCAGCGATGTTCTCCATCCCTTACGAAAAAGAGCTCAATCCAGAACAACTTCAAGTGGTCACCTCGGGAGACGGCCCCAGTTTAGTGCTGGCCGGCCCTGGATCCGGGAAGACCCGGACCCTGACTTACCGGGTGGCCCATTTAATTGAACGGGGCGTCTGCCCTGAGCAGATCCTTCTGGTGACCTTCACCGTCAAGGCAGCCCGGGAGATGCTGGATCGGGTCGAACGGCTCCTCAAACACAGGCCAGAGGGCCTTTGGGGAGGAACCTTTCATCACATCGGAAACCTTCTGTTGAGACGGCATGCCGAGAAGATCCACCGCTCTCCTGCCTTCAGCATTCTGGATGAGGAGGACTCCAAAGACTTCATTCAGACCTGCGTGGACGAGCTGAAGATCTCTGCCGCTAAAACCCGCTATCCCCAAGCGGGCGTCTTGGAATCGATCTTCAGCTTTTCGGTCAACACCTGCCGTTCTTTGGACCAGGTGGTGTTTGAGCAATTCCCTCAGTTTTCAGATCTCCTGCCGTTCATCCAGCAGGTGTTTCGGATCTATCGGGAGCGGAAGGAGAAGGGAAACCTGGTGGATTACGATGACCTGCTCTGGCTCTGGCTGACTCTCCTGAAGGAGGAGGAGCCGGTCCGACGGCATTACGGGGAGCAGTTCCGCTACATCCTGGTCGATGAATACCAGGACACCAACCGGCTCCAGTTCGAGATCGTCCGCCAGATGAGCTGCCTCCACCGGAACGTTCTTGCCGTCGGCGACGACGCTCAGTCGATCTACGCCTTTCGCGGCGCTGAGATTAAAAACTTGCTGGAGTTCCCGGAGATTTTTCCTGGAACAACCATTTACCGGCTGGAGACCAACTACCGCTCCACCCCCGAAATCCTGAGACTGGCCAACGCCTCCATTCGAATCAACGCCCATCAATTCCCTAAGGAGCTCAAGAGCGTGCGGGCGCCCGGCTCACTGCCGGCGGTCGTGCCCCTGGAGTCGGTCAAACAGCAGGCCTGCTTTGTCGCTCAGCGGGTGCTGGAGCTCCGAGAAGAGGGAACCCCTCTGGAGGAGATCGCGGTGCTGCTGCGGTCTCGCTTCCAGGCGGCTGAGCTGGAACTGGAGCTGACCAAGCGGAACATTCCTTACATCGTCCGGGGGGGAGTCCGGTTCTTCGAGCAGGCGCACATCAAGGACGTTCTGGCTCATCTTCGGATTTTGGCTAACCCGAAAGACGAAATCTCCTGGGAAAGAGTCTTGCGGCTTCAGGAAGGGATCGGAACCGCTTACGCCCGCCGGATCTGGAACACTTTAAGCGCGGCGGATAACCCCTTGGAAGAAGCCCGCCAGGGCAGGGGAGGCGATTCCTTGCCGGCCCGTTCCCGCGCCGGCTGGGACCGTCTCTGTCGGCTCCTCAAGGAGCTGACCGGCCGTTCCTTGGCCCATCGGCCGGCGGAGATGATTCTGACCATCCTGCAGTCCGGCTATGAGGAGTGGCTGAAGTCCCGTTTTGAGGACGCCCGGGACCGACGGGAGGACTTGGAGCAACTGGTCAATTTGGCCTCCAGCTATCGTCAAGTGGACTCCTTCATCCAAGATCTTACCCTGCGGGAACCGTTCAAAGGGGAATCCATTCGGGGAGGGGAGGAACCGGACGAATTTCTGCTCCTATCGACGATCCACCAGGCCAAGGGATTGGAATGGACCTCGGTCTTCCTGGTGGGATTGGTGGAAGGCCAATTCCCGCATCCGAAAGCTCTCCAAGAGGCGCAGGCCCTGGAGGAGGAGCGCCGGCTTTTCTACGTGGCGATTACCCGGACCAAACGGGATTTGTACCTGACCTATCCGATGACCCGCACCAGCTACGACAAGGGGGAGGTGATCCTGCGTCCTTCCCAGTTCCTCCAGGAAATTCCCGAAGAGCTGTGCGAGCTCTGGCAGGTAGGAAATGAATCCAGTCTTTCCCCGGATCTGAGTTAGTCCTCTTCGCCACCGCCGCCGCGGCCGCCGCCTTTGTTGCCGCCATCGCCTTTGCCGCCGCCACCGCCGGAATGCCTTGAGGATTTCCCGCCGACGGTGATCCGAACAGCGACTTTGCGGCCGCCGTGGCGGAAGACTTCCGATCCGCCGGCCTCGTCGGCCTCGATGATCAACAGTCGATCTCGGTTGGCCGAGTTCATAAACCAGGAGTAGGACTCGCCGGCAGCCGTGGGGTGGATGATATAGGAAACGCCGCCTACCGGCCTTCCACTGTTTAAGTCAAAGCCCGTGGGAGGAAAGGGATCGCTCGGGCACTGGATCACCTTCAACTGCTTGTTGTAATACTTCGGCGGCAGAAAAGGATCCGCCGCCTCGGCGGTACCTCCCCATAAAGCGGCCCAGCGCTGGCCCAGATAAGCCAGCAGGGTGAAGGGACGCGTCTTAGGATGAACGACCAGAGCGTAAGCCCTCTCCAGATCGATGCGCCGCAGCTTGCTGACGTCTCCGGCGACTGTCCCGGTATCCACGGCGTTCATCCGGACCGCCGCGTGCAGGATCGTCTCGTTAGTCTCATCCACCATCATCGACACCCGGTCCTGGTAGCCCTGGTAGCTGACGATGGCGATCGAAACGATGATGGTCAGCACCACCACCGCTACCATCATTTCGATCAGGGTGAACGCTTTGCTTTTTATCCATTGAATCATCGCAAAAAACTCCTCCTCTTCTTAACCATACCCTGTCCGGTTCCTTTTTGTCAAGGGAGGGCGGTTTGACTTCTCTCAAAATGATGTGATAAGCTTCTTTTCGATGCGCTCCCTCTGGCGGGAAGACCACACGATCCGACTGGCCTTAATCGGGGTCGCCGTGACGCTGATCTACGTGACCATTCTTCTGCCCTTGGGATTTCTGGAAACGGCCCGCTCCTCCAGCTCCGATCTGGTCATCCGATGGAGGTCCAGACTTCAGCCGCCGCCTCAAGAGATTCAACAACTTCTGCTCATCACCGTAGACGACGAATCCCAGCGCCACTTGAACCAGAAATGGCCCTGGGATCGGGCCCTTTTCGCCGAATTCCTGCGCCAGGTCGGCCCGCACGCCCCGCGAGGGGTGCTTCTGGACTTGGCTTTCGTGGGAAAAAGCGGAACTCCCTCCGACGGCCTTCTGGCCCAAGCGATCCGGGAAGGACCTCCCACCCTGGTGGCCGCCTACCTGGATCCCCGAGGGGAGCTGATGCTTCCCCTTCCGGAGCTCACGGACGCAGGAGGAGTCCCCGGGTTGATCAATAAACCGCTGGATCGGGACCATAAAATCCGCCGATCGTGGGGCATCGTCCATTACCCGGGCCACCGGGAGCCCCTCTTCGGGATTGAGATCCGAGCGGCCGCGCTGCTTTTGGGAATCCCTCAGGATCAGATCGGGCGCGAGACCGGCGCCCTGAAACTGGGCCCGCGTCGGATCCCCGTCGGCAGGGTAGGGGAGCTGCCGATCAACTATCTGGCCCCCCCGGAGGCATTCCAGACCTTCTCCTTCTGGAAAGCGCTCGAGGGCTCTGTCCCGCCCGAAGCGATCCGGAACAAGCTGGTCCTCGTGGGCACCAGCCGGGAGATCACCCACGATATCCACCCCACTCCGCTAGGGAGGCTTCCTGGCATCGTGATCGAAGCCAACGGGATTCTGACCGTTCTCACGGGTCGTTTCACGAAAAGTCTGCCGATGGCCCTACTCTTGGCCTTCTCGCTGATTCTGGTTCTTGGCCTCCAACAGATCACCTACCGGAACCCTGTCCCTGTGGGGCTGTTGGCCGTCGCCGTCTTCTTTGCCCTCGCGGCGGGCTCAACCCTGTGGCTGGTCCGCCGCGATTTTTCAGTGGAGCTGATCAGTCCCCTGATCCTCGGAGCATCCGGCTGGCTGACCGGTTTCCTTTACAAGCATTTCGTGCTCGTTTCAGAAGCGCTTCGCCTTCAGCATCAGGCGGTCACGGACGGCCTAACTGGGGCTTTTACCGGCCGATACTTCCGGCTTCGGGTTCAGGAAGAGGTTATGCCGGGACGCAGCCACAGGCGGCCGGCGGCCCTGATCCTCGTCCAGGAAGCCACCTCTTCCCAACTGCTTCAAGACCAACCCTGGGAAGAGGTGAAGCGGCATTTGACGCGCCTGGTCACTGTCCTCAAGCAGGATCTTCCGCCTCGAGGAATCGTCGGCTATCTTCAAGAAGGCCGCTTCGGTCTCTTTTTGCCCAATACCCCTTCTTCTCAAGCCGAAGGGTACGCCAGAAAGCTCCAAGAGCTCCTGCGCTCCGTGCCGGGCCTCACCGCGCTGAGTCTGGCCTCGACGGACAAGGCTCCTTCTGCAAGAAACGGTTCTGAGTTGATCCGGTGCGCCGAGGCGGCCTTAAAACGGGCAATCTCCAAGGGAGGTTTCGCCCTGGAGATCTGCTCTTCGACCGATCCTGGATCAGCTCCTTCCCGGCCGCAGGAATCTCCCGAAAACGAAAAACTTTCCGACCTGGATTACGTCGCCTCCGAGATGGATGAACGCAACCGCATTCTGGAGAAGTCCCTCACCGAGCTTCGCCAGGCACACCAGAGCCTCGAATCGGCGTTTCTGGAGGTCACCAAATCCTTGGTCATGGCCCTTGAGACCAAAGATTCCTACACGGCCGGCCACCTGGAGCGGGTTTCCCGATACTCCGCCCGGCTAGCCGAAGTTCTAAACCTCCCAGCGGAGGAGGTTCGGGCGATCCGGGAAGCGGCCCTCCTGCATGACATCGGAAAGATCGGCCTGCCCGATGAGGTCCTCCATAAAGTGGGCAAACTCACTCCCGAGGAAACGGGGATCATCCGGGAACATCTGGCCATCGGAGCCAAGATTCTGGAGCCGATGAAATTCTTCAAGTCGATCACCACGCTGATCTACCACCACCATGAGTGGTATAACGGCCAGGGTTATCCCCACGGACTGGCCGGGGATTTCATCCCGGCCGGCGCCCAGGTGATTGCGATCGCCGACTCCTTCGACGCGATGACCACCCAGCGCTCCTACAACAAACCCAAACCCACGCAGGAGGCCCTTGAGGAAATCCGCCGGGGGGCGGGGACCCAGTTCAATCCCGCCTATGTCGAGAAGTTCGTTGAGGTGATCAGCCAGGAAGGCCCTCAGCTGGCCGGCCATGCGACCCCCTGAGCTGACCGACCGCCTCAAGAGGGAAGCCCTCCATCTCGGGTTTGATGCCGTAGGGGTGGCCTCCGCCTCCGCCTCCGCATTGGAATCCCATCGGGAAAATCTCGCCCATTGGATTCAGGCGGGGTTCGCCGGAGAGCTCCGGTACATGCGGGAATTTTTTGAAAGGAGGGCCCGCCTTCAGGAGGGATTCCCAACCTTAAGGAGCATGATCATGGTGGCCGTCTCCTACTCGGACGGATCATCTCCGGCCCCTGAGCCGGCGACCGGACGGATCGCCCGTTACGCGGGCGGCCGGGATTATCACCGGGCCATGGACAAGCGCCTGCGGCGGCTCGAGGCCTTCATCCGAGCCGAGCTTGCGCCCACGGCCCGGTTGACCCGGGCCGTCGATACCCGCCCGATTCAGGAAAGAGCCCTGGCAGAGAGGGCCGGCCTTGGATTTTTTGGAAAGAACACCTGTTTGATCCGGCCCAAAGGCGGGTCCTATTTCTTCCTGGGAGCCCTGCTGACCGATCTGGAGTTGGTTCCGGATGAACCGATCCGATGGGACTGCGGAAACTGCACCCTTTGTCTGGAGGCTTGCCCCACAGGGGCTTTGACAAAACCCTATGAGCTGGACGCCCGCCGGTGCATCTCCTATTTGACCATTGAGTTCAAAGGGACGATCGATTCGGCCCTCAGGCCCCACATGAAAGACTGGATATTTGGGTGTGATATATGCCAGGAAGTCTGTCCCTACAACCGGACCGCTCAAAAACCCAGATGGGAGGAATTTCAGCCGGGGGCCGGGGCAGGGGGACGGTTGCCTCTCCAAGAGATTCTGTCCTGCCGCACGGACCAATCCTTCCTCAAACGGTTCGCCGGCACTCCCTTGATGCGGGCCAAAAGAGAGGGCCTTCTGCGTAACGCCGCCATTGCAGCCGCAAACTCAGGCGAAGCGGCCCTCGTTTCAGAGGTAGCCAAAACCCTAGCCGAAGATCCATCCCCCATGGTCCGAGAGCAGGCCGCTTGGGCTCTGGAGCGGCTGGAACCCCCTCAACCAGCCTAGCCAACCACTCCTTTTGATCTGGCCAGCCGGATTTTCCAGCTGGATCTAACGTCCGATAATGTACATTATGTTAATATAAGGGGCGCCAGAAATAGCATTTAACTCATTGCTACTATTTAAGTTAAAGAAAGTGCCAATAACGCTGTGGATAAGCTGCGGAAAGGAGCTAGCCGTTCAGAGCGAGCGTTCGGAGAAAAGTTCCCAGCACCACTCCGATGGCAATTCCAAACGCCATCCGGCGGCTGAAGCGAAAGTTAAACCAAGGAAACATCATGGTGGAAGCAGTCTACTGTTTCGGAGAGCAGCGGTCAAGCAAAATGTCGCATCTATTCCTTGAAGGAAATCCCGGCTAAGAAGGTGTGGGTGTTCAGCCCCGCGTTGTCCTCATGCAAGCCGGCGTTTGAAATATGAATGTGCCGGTACTCCAGGATCAAAGCCACCCGGTCCGATAGCCCATACCGGGTTCCCACGAACCCCTGAATGTTGAAATTCAGGTCTTTCCGCGTCTCCCGCCGGTTGATATTGGCCCAAAGGATTCCCGTCCCGACTCCCGCGTAGGGGGAAAGGCGGCCCTCGGGCTCAAAGGCGTAGCTGAACTGAAGCGGAGTCACGCCGGCCAGAGGCCGGACATAAGGGTGGGAGAAGACCGCCAGAAACAACTCCGGATTCCACTCGAATCGGCCCCGGTACCCCGAAGCCCCTTTCTGGTCCGAAATCGGAACCGCCAGAGAAACCAGCAGCGGCGTGATCTGAAAATGGGTCGGCCGGGTGGAGTTGGTGTACTGGTAGCCGTAGCCGGTCCGCAGCTCCCATCGCTTTTCCCGGCCGGCTGGTTCAGCCGCCGCCTCAGAGGATAAAGGAAGAACCACCGCGGCGATGAGGAGGAGACTTCCGAGAAATCCGTTTTCGCCCTTCATCGGCAGATAGTATATAAAAAACACGGCCCTCCGTCATCCACAAATGACAGAGGGCCGGCAGCGCTCGATCGGAAACCGCTTTACCGGAGTCCTAGGAATTTGAGGCCGAAGACGACCCCTAGGATCACCAGCAATAGCGGAACGTACGTTGCCAACTGAGTCGCGTATATCCCGCCGATAACGGCGCCGATCAAAATCCCTGTCAACAGATCCGCATGCTCCCCTTTCATAGTCTTTCACCTCCTTTTCGAGGAGTGACGTTTGGCCGGTCACTTCCTCCAAGCTTCTGTCCAGAGATGTCCCGCGAAGCGGGGCTTCCTCTTAAACACCTGAAAACCCCCACTCCACGGAAACCGCCCCGCGGAATGGGGGTTCTCTATTTCCTTTCTAACCCCAAGTTTACCTATAAAAAGACGAGAATTCAAGGGATGCCACCGTAACCCTATATTCCATAACAGGTTATAGCACCTCAGTTTGCGCCTTGATCCCCTTCCCTTCCCCCTCCTTCTCCAGGCGCAGGCGGCCCACCCGCCGGAGCGGGCACAAGTGGCATTCGGGATTCCTCTTCCGGCACAGCTCCTTTCCCAGGGCTACCAAAAGGGCATGGTATTCGTTGAAAAGCGGGGCACCGGGGGGCAAGCTGCCCATGAAAAAGGCCTGGATCTGCTCGTAAGAAGCCTCCCAGGAGATCAGGCTGTGCCGGGCCAAGACCCGCCGGGTGTAGCTGTCCACCACGAAGGTCGGCTTTTCCAGCGCGTAAAGAAGCATGCTGTCCGCAGTCTCGGGACCAATCCCCGGCAATGCCAGCAGTTCCTTGCGAAGGCGGCGCAACGGAACTTTTCTCATGCGGGAGGGGCTTCCCCCATACCGCTTCAGGAAATAGCGGACAAATCCGATCAGCCGCCTGGCCTTCTGATTAAAATAACCGGAGGATCGGATCCGCCGCGCCAGCTTACGCTGAGGGATCCGAGCCAACCGCTCCGGAAGCAGGAGGCCTTCCTCCTTCAAACGGCGGATGGCTCGGGCCGCGTTCGACCAGCTGGTGTTCTGCGTTAAGAGAGCCCCCACCATCACCTCAAACGGAGTTTCTCCCGGCCACCAATGCTGACGGCCGAACCGGGCCAAAAGCTTTTTGTAAATTACAAAGGGGTCAGTGCGTCCCATCGCGCGCCCGATGCCAGATCCACCTGCCATGGAGCTTTGAGCGAAGCCGCCTGCGCCATGCTCTCCCGGATAAAGGATGCCGCTTGATCCAGTTCCTCCCGGGCCGCTTCCACCAGAAGGCCTTCGGGAAGCAGCAGAACAGCCCCTGACTTTCGACCCTGCTGTTGGAACTCCCGGAAGAGGAGCACCAGTATCCGCTTCAGAAGGTCCGCCAAGGAACCCTCCAAGAAGGTCTCCAGGGCCTCTTTTTCAGCAGCCCGGCGCAGGCTGGGATTCGAGCTGTTGAGCTGAGGGATTCTGCGGAATCTTCCCATCAAGGTGGAGACACCCCCTTGCCTCTTCCACCGGACCAGAAGCGGCTGCAGCGCCGGGCCGCCGGAAACATCAGCCATTAACTTTTCCCGCGGTTGGAGATACCGGGCCTGGAGGAGGACAAACCCGGAAGGAGCGCGCACCAGGGAGCGCAGCTGCCGGTCAAAGGCTTCGTTCCCAGTAGGGCTGAAAAGACGGCCCCCTTTGAGCTGTCCCGTGCCAGTCCCCGTTTGATGAAACCCAGCCCGGTAACGACCCGTGGCCGGATCCATCTGCTCTTGGAGAACCGCCAGACGACCCTGAGCGAATCGGACCCATTCCTGGCGGTGGAGGATCCGTTCCACGATCGGATGGCGATCCTTGAGCGCTCGAAGCGCCGCTTGGCTCAAGGAGAAGCGCCGGGCCGGCGTACGCCGCGGAGGAACCAACCCGAGAGAATCCTCCAGCAGTTGCCGGAGCTCCTTGGGGGATTCGAGGCGGAACCGGCGCCCTGCCATCGAGAAAATCTCCTCCGACAGGCCGTCGATCCGTTCCTGCGCCTGCTCCAAAAGATCCTGGAGCTCGTCGCCGTCCACCAGAAGGCCCCGCCCTTCCAGGTCCGCCAAAGCCAGAAGAAACGGCATCTCCTCTTCCAAGAAGCGGCGCGCCAGATTCCGCTGCTTAAGCTCTGGAATCAGCCGGTGGTAAAGCTGCAGCGTAAGATCGGCATCCTCACAGGCATACTCGGTGACCCGCGGAATCTCCACCTCCGCCATGGTCTTGCCGGAACCGATCAGCTCCCGGATGGGAATCATCTTGTAGCCGAAATAGTCCAGGCTCAAGGCGTCCAGCGAGTGGCTGGCCCGGTCCGGATGAACCAGATACGAAGCGACCATGGTATCAAAGATCGGTCCCCGGAGGGTGAAGCCGGCCTGCCGGAGAATCAGGAGATCGAACTTCAGATTCTGGCCGATCTTCATTTTGGATGGATCGGACAGAAGAGGCCCCAGTTTTTCAAGAAGCAAGGATAAGGGCAGCTGAGGAGGAGCTCCGGGATACCGGTGCCCGACCGGAATGTAGAACGCCGCATCCGGCTCCGCGGATAGAGAGATTCCCACCAGTTCCGACCGGGCGGTATTTAAGCCGGTGGTCTCTGTATCCACACTAAACCGGTCCACTGGACTGAGCCGGTCGAGCAGATTTCTCAAATGCTCGGGAGTCAGGACCGATTGGTAATGGACGGCTCTAGGGTGGCGGTGCGGAACCAGGTCAGCAAGCAGATCGCTCATTCCGGCTTGAGCGAAAGCCTCGGTCAGCTCAGGAAGACGCGGCTCCGACAAAAGGCAGGAGCCCAGGGAGACGGCCTGTTTCGAAGGGGATTCCATTCGGGCCCGCGCATAGCCAGCGCGGATCTTGGGAAGGGAACGTTCCAGGGAATTCCGGATCTTCTCTAGAAGCCTCTCCCGAGAAGCAAGAAGCCGGTCCAGGGTTCCGAACTCTCCAAGAAGCCGGGCGGCCGTCTTGGGCCCCAGTCCCTTCACTCCCGGGATCCCCTCCGGCGGATCCCCGACCAAGGCCAACCAGTCCGGAACCTGCTCCGGAGAGACTCCCAATAGATCCTTCACTCTCTCCGGGGTGAACCTCAAACCCTCTCGGGCCGGGTTCAGAAGGGTCGTCCCCGGATTCACCTTCTGAAGGAGGACGGTGCGGGTGGTCACCAGAAGCACCGTAATTCCCTTCCCTTTCGCTTGATCCAGCAGGGAAACGATCGTTTGCAGGGGGGAGCGGGCGAGAGACTCCGCCACTGGGATGCCGGCCAGCTGGAGATAACGCTTCAGAGAGCTCCACGGACCGGAAGACCCCAGAACCACCGCCGCATGAGCCGGGGACTCGGTCCGGATCAATCTCAAAACCAGCCCCATCAGGCCGTGCGCGGCCGACCGGAAACGGCCCTTGGTCCCTACGCGGGGAGAGACCGCGTAATAGGCGCGAAGGGCGCAGGCCTCGCCGTCGATCAGAACGAAACCGGCCGCCACAAAACAGCTACCGCTTCCGCTTCTTTGAAGCCCAATCCATCAGTTCTTTGAGTCCCAAGGTATTGAGAAGATCGCCGGGCCCTATCCAAGCTCGACGGGCCACCGACAAGCCCAACTCGATATCGCGCAGCTGATTCAAGTCATGGGTATCGGTGGACAGCACCAGCTTCGCCCCCAGCTCCCGGGCCTTGCGGGCATGGAGGTCATTAAGATCCAGACGCCGAGTATAGCAGTTGATCTCCAAAGCGGTGCGGGAGATCACGGCGGTCCGAAACACCTCTTCCAAATCCACCTCATAGGGAGCCCTCTCTCCCAGAAGCCGGCCGGTCGGATGGGCCAGGATGCTGACATACCGGTTGGAGACCGCCTTGACAATCCGGCGGGTCATCGTTTCTTTCGGCTGCTTGAAGGCGGAGTGGACCGCCGCGATGACCAGCTCCAGCTTCGCCAAAACCCGGTCCGGATAATCGAGGCGGCCATCCGGCAGGATATCCACCTCCGCTCCCATGAGGATCCTAAACGGAGCCAGCCGCCGGTTGAGGGAACGGACCTCCGCCATCTCCTCCATCAGCTCCGATTCGGTCAACCCGCCGGCCACCCGGAGCGATTGGGAATGGTCGGACAGGAGCATGTACCGGTAGCCCCGCGCCCTGGCCGCCTTGGCCACCTCTTCAATGGGGTGGTGGCCATCCGACCAGTCGGAATGGAGATGGAAGTCTCCCTTCAGGTGCCCTGCCTCTACCAGCTCGGGCAAGCGGCCCTTCGCCGCCGCCTCCACCTCTCCTTGGTCCTCCCGCAGTTCCGGAGGAATCCAGGGAAGCCTCAGAGCCCGATAGACCTCCTCTTCCGTCTTGCCCGCGATCCGGCGGCCGCTCTTTTCCCGAAAAACCCCATACTCGTTGATCGTCAGACCCATCCGGTTAGCCAGGGAACGGATCCGGATGTTGTGGGCCTTGGACCCCGTGAAGTAAACCAGCGCCGCCCCGAAAGAGTCCGGCTCCACCACCCGAAGATCCACTTGGAACCCTTGCGGGGTCCGGATACTGGACTTAGTCTGGCCATGGGCCTGCACCTGCGCGGCCAGCGGAAGCTTGACGAACCGCTCCATCACCTTCTGGGGGCTGCGGGAAGTCACCAGAACGTCCAGATCCCCGATGGTTTCATTGCGCCGACGCAAGCTCCCCGCCGCTTCGATCCGCTGAACCTCCGGCATCCCCTTGAAGGAGCCCAGAATCTGGGCAGCCAGGGTGATCGCCGTCCCTAACGGGATCCGCTCCTGCCCGGCCTTCAGGAGTTGAATCCCTTTCAGGATGTTCTGCTCCTTCTTTTCCTGGAAGCCGGGGAGGGCCCGGAGCTTGCCGGCTTTCACCAGCTCTTCCAACTGCTGGATCGATTTCACCTTGAAGCGGTCGTAGACCCGCTTGGCGGTTTTGGGACCGATCCCGGGCACCGACATCAGGGTGGAGAGACTTTCGGGGATCTCCTTCTTGAGCCCTTCCAGGAACTGGAGCTTCCCGGTCGAGAGAATCTCCTGGATCTTTCCGGCCAGATCCTTGCCGACCCCCGGAATCTTCTCCAGCGAGCCGCTCTGAGCCAGCCCCTTCAGATCTTCCGTCAGATTGCGCAGGTTGAGGGCGGCGCGCCGATAGGCCCGAATCCGAAACGGGTTCTCCCCTTTGAGCTCAAGGAGGTTCGCCATCTGCTCAAAAGCGTCGGCTATCTGAAGATGCTTCATTTCTTGATCTCCTTCCCCAGCTGCCGGGCGGCCTTGCGCACCAGCTTGCGTTCGCTCTCATAACTCATCTTCCGGATCGCCTCCTCCGGAGAAAACCAGGCCACCGCATCCACTTCAAAATCATGGTCTCGGGTATTCCCTCCGGTGTGACGGACTAAGTAGAAAGAGACTTTCTTAAAGAACCTTGACCGCCCTTCCGGAATGGAATACCAATACTGGACATCTCCAAGCTTTCCAACGATCGCTCCTCTAAGACCCGTTTCCTCCCGGATCTCCCGAAGAGCGGCCTCTTCGAGGGATTCCCCTTTCTCGATCAGCCCTTTGGGCAGGCACCAGACCTGTCCTCCCTGGCGAGAAATTAAGGCCAGCCGGATCCCGCCGCGGCCTTTCCGGAATAGAATCCCCCCGGATGAAAACTGACGGGCGAATCTTGAAGGCATGGCGGATCAGGAAAACAGTCGGCGAGGGGGAGTGTAGGGAAGATCCAGCGCTTGGGCCAGAGAACGATAGGTGACCTTGCCGCGGGCGATATTGACTCCTTGAGACAGGGAGGGATCCTCTTTCAGAGCCCGCGCCAGGCCCCGGTTGGCGATCGTCAGCGCAAAAGGAAGGGTGGCGTTGGTCAAGCCATAGGTGGAAGTGATCGGGACCGCCCCCGGAATGTTGGTCACGCAATAATGGACAATTCCCTCCTCCACGAAGACCGGAGCAGCGTGAGTGGTGGGCCTGGAGGTTTCCGCGCATCCCCCCTGGTCGATCGCCACATCGACGATCACGGAGCCGGACTTCATGAGCTTGAGCATTCCCCGGGAAACCAGGACAGGAGACCGGGCCCCCCGGATCAGGGCGCTTAAGATCACCAGATCGGCCCGACGGATCGCTTCCACGACATTGTGTTCATTCGACATGAGGAAAGAAACATTCTTGGGAAGGATCCCGTCCAAGTGCCGGAGGCGGTTCAAGTCGACGTCCATCACCGTAACCTCCGCGCCGAAGCCGGCCGCCACCTGGGCGGCATGAGTCCCCACCACACCGGCTCCCAGAATCAGGATGTTGGCGGGGGCCACTCCCGGGATTCCTCCCAGGAGGATTCCCTTGCCTTTCATCGGCTTCTCCAGATACTTGGCCCCTTCCTGGACCGCCATCCGGCCGGCCACCTCGCTCATCGGGATCAAGATCGGAAGTTGTCCCCGGGCATCCTCGACCGTCTCATAGGCGATGCAGGTGACCTTGCGCCGGATCATCGCCTGGGCCAGCTTCCGGTTGGCCGCGAAATGGAAGAAGGTAAAGAGGATCTGCCCTGTCTTGAGCAGAGGATACTCCTGCGGCAAGGGCTCTTTCACTTTTAGGATCAGCTGGGCCCGGCGGAAGATCTCAGGGGTGGAGGAGACAATCTCGGCTCCGGCCTGGGCATATTCCCGGTCGGAGATGACGGACCCCGCGCCCGCCTTGGATTGGACCAGGACCGTGTGCCCTCCCCTCCGGAGCGCGGCCACCCCGGCGGGAACCAGGGCGACCCGGTACTCATCCTCCTTGATCTCCTTAGGAACGCCGACGATCATGACGACGTTGAAAGTGGCGAAAGAGAATCGAAGCCCGCATAGCTTCCTGCACTCGATTTAAGGATTGCATCTCTGATCTTCTGACGCGCATTTGAACCTTGGGTTCTGTCCCAAACCTCAACATCATCTTTCTTTACCAACGCATTCCGCCGTCCATTCGAGAAATATACAGCCCATCTGTTCTTTTCGTCATTTTTTACCTCTCGCACATCGTTAATCTCAACTCCCGGAACAGCACTTTGTATTGCTTTCTTAACAGCGTCTAATTCGTGAGGCACGCAACAGTCCCTCCGTATTCACTGACCTAAACTCCACCAAAAATTTCTGCCCTCAACCCAACCTTCCAACTTCCCCTCCTTGAATTTCAAGGTAATCACAGGGTTCGGATCACCTGACCTGACATTAAAGCATTTGACCTCGAACGGTTCCTTCGTTCCAGATTCCGTTATCGGCAGAATCATGACATTAGCTTCAAGAGGATAGTACTGGTTGTCAAATTTTAAAACTTAAGCCGCCTTCTGGAAGGCGTGCTTGGTCCTTGGATCCAACGGAAATGCCCGGAGAGAGACGTGGTATCCCAAAACCCACACGATCTTCTGAATGGTCGATAGGTTGCTGAAATCCCCCTCCTCAATCTTGGAAATGTACTGCTGAGTTACGCCAACCCTCTTTGCGAGCTGCCCCTGGTTCAGATGATGGTCCGCGCGGTATTTGACGATCAGGGAAGCAATCTTGGCCTTTTCCTCCTCTAATTCAAGCAGCTCCCGGAAACGGGGGTCCTTGCTCTTCTCCTTAAAATGCTCGTCCACGCTCTTTAATCGGACTCTCATGATCTTTCCCTCCTATGGCGATAACTTGGAGCCTAGATAAAAACGCCTACGGTCAGCCGCTAACTCGATCTCGTTCCTCGGCGCCTTTTGGGTCTTCTTCTTGAAAGCGTTCGTAAAAATCACCTTGTTCCCATCGAAGAAGTACAGCACACGGAAATCCGAATCCCTTCCTGAGAACCGAAGCTCAAAGATCCCACCCCCTAAATTCTTGGCATGCGGCTCCATCAGTCTCGGACCGAGGCTCTCTAAGATAGAGCGTTTGTAGGCGAACTTGCGCTGAGCCACTTGGTCTATGCCATCAATGAACTCCTCAACAGGCCACCGACCTGTCCCAGTTCCAAAATACAAGCAACGGTATATTGTCAACCTTTCCTCGCTCCTCTATGAGAGGATACAACCAAAATGTTGTAATTTCAAGGGTAAAATATTTATCCCATCAGGCGGACGTAATCGGTCCATGGTTGCGCTGGAACTACCGGGGACTCCCAACCAGGTCCGGGTGAAGCTGCTTCAAAGCGGAGAGGAGGTCCTTCCCGCACCGATTCCAGAGGTGGGCGGGTACTCCTTGCAGTTGTCGCTTTAGGAACGCCAATCGCCATAACTGCAAGGGCTCCTTTTACGTATTGTATCTCAATGGGTTGCAGCTGTCTCTAGGCAAGCGATAAAAATCGCCTTGAAAAAGTGTTACACAGGTGTTACACTTAGGGTGTAAGTCATAACACGAACTCATGCAAAACCGTTCGTGCTGATCCTGAGCAAAGTCGAAGGGTCGAAGCACGAAATGCCTCTTCACCCTTCGACAGGCCTGTCCTGAGCAGGCCGTTCCCCTTCGACAAGCTCAGGGTGAACGGCCTTGCCGAAGGGCTCAGGGTGAACGGCTCAGATTGCATGACTCGTGTCATAAGTTAAGGG
>CAYJTC010000024.1:0-16315 GCA_964372955.1 uncultured Planctomycetia bacterium
CTGCCAATTCGTGTTCCGCAAGGGCTTTCGCCACCGCTTTTTTCAGCGCCTTAATCGCTGCTGAATGAAGCGCTTCAACACTTTTCGCCTCTTTCGCGCTCATTTGTCCTCCGCCAATTTCAAAATCTTATCGTACAGCTCACGATCAAAGACCTTTAGCTCGCCCGATCTCTCTTCGGCAATGGGCTGTGTGATTGGTTCCGGGTTCCGCGGGGACAGGTTCCGCATCATGTCAACGCCGTCCGTAACCCTTCAACCAGCACCACCTGCAGGGCCGACAAAAGTCCTGGTATTCCGGAACACTGGTCACCTTATACCTCGACAAAATTTTCATCATAAAAATCAGGCCAATAAACGAAGAAAAGGCCGGATGGCGTTCCGGACGAGGATAGACGAGCGGCACGCGATGCCTCCGCACGAGAGGCGGAATCCCCGGGGTACCGAAACTCAACCGCATAGGGCTGGAGGTACGTGAAGTCAGGCCGCAGCAACTCGAGGGTTGGCAATTTAAGCTTGGCTAACTCCAGGAGGTCAAGCAGGTCATGCGTCTTCGGAAAGAGAGTGCGATCCTTGGTGAGCAAGGCCTTGAGGTACTTCTCGGTGCACTGCTGAGCATGGAAACAGACGGCGTTATTCAGATAAGGTCTGCGTTTTCGGAGTAAGGCCTGAACAGCCGCGTGATCCTCCTCGGCTTTCAGGACCCAATCACGAACGTCCCTGCGGAGCTTCATACAATACGCGTCCCTTTCGTAGTATCTCCCTTGTAAAAGGGCAGAAATAAGAGGTCAACCGTTCGCGCAACTCTTGAGGAGTGCGCACCACAAAATCCATCGGAATTCGGCGTTCCGGAAAGATCGCTTGCACCTGCCGAATTCGATCGCTCCACCGCTTCCGCGTCGGCATGACAATCAATAAATCCAGATCGCTGTCTTTAGTCGGCTTCCCCTCGGCATAGGACCCGAACAGAACGATGCGGCGAACCCGCGGGAAGTTCGACACGATACGATGAACCGCCTGACGAAGAAAAACATCTATTTGATGACCGTTACGTTTCATATGAAGCCCTATTCTACCTCAAGTCTCCCAAGCTAATGTCATTTGTAGTCCTGGAGGACGCGGGTTCGCTTGTGGATGAATTTGTCCACCGAAAGCGCGGCGATGCAGCCCTCGCCGGCGGCCACCACCGCCTGCTTGACTTCATGCCCCAACACATCCCCGCAGGCGAATACGCCGGGCACGTTGGTGGCCATCTCCTTGTTGACCTTGATGAAACCGTTGGGATCCATCTCCACCCCGGACCCCTTCAAGAAGTCGGTGATCGGCTGGCCACCCTGGAGATAAATGAAAAGCCCCTTGACCGGCAGCCTCTTCTCCCCGTCGGAAGCCAGGAAGGTGACCGATTCCAGATGTTCTTTCCCGGAAACCGACTTGAGCCGCCATTCTTCCAGCCAACGGATCTTGGGGTGGGCCTTCACGTGCGCCACCGTCTCGGGGCTGGCCTTCACTTTCTTGGAGGGCAGAGCCAGATGGGCCAGGGAAACATAGCGGGTCAAAAACAGGGTCTCCTCCAGCGCCTCCTCGCTGTCCCCGATCACCGCCACCTCCTGATCCTTGAAGAAGGCGGCATCGCAGGTGGCGCAATTGGAGATCCCCTTGCCCCAGAGCGGCTCCTCTCCGGGCACCCGGTTCTTGCGGCCCATCGCCCCGGTGCAGAGGATGACCACCTTGCCCTGGTATTCTCCCTGCCCCGTGTAGGCCTTCTTGACCTCACCGGAAAGATCCACGGTGAACACCTGCTCCTGCCGGATCTGGGCCCCGAAGCGGGCCGCCTGGTCCCACATGATCTTCAAGAGTTCGGCGCCGGAGAGCACCTGGGGGACGCCTGGATAGTTGGCGATCTTGGCCGTCACGCCCAGCGCCCCGGAGGTGATCGACCGGTCCAGGACCAGGGTCTTTAAGTTGGCGCGGGCCGCGTAAAGGGCCGCGGTGGCTCCGGCGGGACCGCCGCCGATGATGATCAGATCGTACGGATTTTCCACCCCACCACCCGATTTTGTCCCACCCCCTGCACCTGGAGTAGAAGGTGGGACCAGCCCCGGCGGGGCTGATCTGCCTTCGGCGGATAAATCGGGTGGTGGGGCCATCTCGTCGTGCTATTATAATAAACCTGCGAACGGTTGAGGACTATTTTGAAAGGAGGAGCAACCCATGCCGGACCTGTACAGCAATGTTCACCTTGTCTTGAGATGGCTGCACGTCATCGCCGGGATCACCTGGATCGGACACCTGTACTTCTTCAACTTCGTCAACGTCCCTCTCCAGGGCAAGCTGGACGACGCCGTCAAGAAGGCGGTCAACCCTCAGCTGATGCCCCGGGCTCTCTGGTGGTTCCGCTGGGGAGCGATGGCCACCCTTCTGGCCGGCCTGGCCCTGTTCACCCTGCTCTACATGTACACCCCAGGAGTCGGCTTCGGTCCCAGCTCGCTTATGTTCGACGATCAGGGACTGACCGACCGGGCTATCTGGATCCTGCTCGGAATGGCTCTGGGAACGATCATGTGGTTTAACGTCTGGTTCGTGATCTGGCCGGCCCAGAAGGGGCTGCTGACCGGAAAGATTCCCCCGGACCAAACGGCGGGCGTGCGCAAGAAAGCGCTGTTGACCTCCCGGATCAACTCGTTCCTTTCGGGGCCGATGCTTTTCGGGATGCTGGCTCCTTCCCATTACGGAGCATTCAGCCCCGCTTCACTGGGGATGGCCATGGGACTGGGGGTTCTGGCGATTTGGGCCAGCATCCGCTCCTCCTACGAGGTCGGAAAGCTGGCGTAAGCTGCGATTAGAGCCGGCCCACGAAGACTGGCTTGAGCAATTCCACCAGGCGGGGCTGGATCCAGGTATTGCCGGCGGCGATGTGGCCGTTGGAAAGATATTGGTCGGTTCCGAAGAAATCGGTGACGATGCCGCCGGCCTCCTCCACCAGAAGGGAGCCGGCCGCCGTGTCCCACGAGGCCAGAGACATCTCCCAGAACCCGTCGAACCGGCCGCAGGCGGTGTAAGCCAAGTCCAGCGCCGCCGACCCGGCCCGGCGGATCGACCCGGTCTCCAGAAAGATTCTCCGGAATGATTCCAGATAAGCGTTCAGCCGGGCCTTGGCTCTCAAGGGGAAGCCGGTCGCCAGCATGGACTCCCGGAAGTTGTTGTTCGAGGAAACCCGGATCTTTCGCCCGTTCAACCGGGCCCCCTGGCCCCGGCGGGCGGTAAACAGCTCTTCCCGGACCGGATCGTAAACCACCCCCACCTCCGGTTTTCCGAACCGGGCCAGCGCGATCGAAACGCAGAACATCGGGAACCGGTGGATGTAGTTGATCGTGCCATCGAGAGGATCGACCATCCACTGCCAAGCGCTGGGGGAAGCGCCCGGGGCCGACTCCTCCGCCAAGATCGTGTGGTCCGGGAAAGCCCGTGTGATGATCCGCAGGATTGCCTCCTCGGAGGCCCGATCGATGGTGGTCACCCAATCGTATTCCCCCTTCCGGAACAGATCCGCCCGCTGGAGCCGGCCTAAGTTTCGCATCAGGATCCGACCGGCCGCCTTGGAGGCCTGGACCGCCACCTCCAGGTGCCGGACCGATTCGTCACGTCGGCCGCTCACTTAAAGCCCCTCCCCTTTTTGGAGTTTCTCCACAATCGGGCCGTTGGCCGGCGGCAATCGGAAACGGGACAGGTCCTTCGGGTCCACCCATTCCCAGGCGGCGCACTCGATCGCCCGGGGCTGCCCGGAAACCAGGCGGCAGAGGAATCCGTGAAGCCGGATGTTGCGGGTCGGATACCGGTGCTCCACCACCTGGAACTTGCGCCGGATCTCGATGGCGACCCCCAGCTCCTCCTGGATTTCCCGGATTAAGCAGGCCTCCAGAGTCTCCCCCGGGTTGGCCTTTCCACCCGGGAACTCCCAGCATCCGGCGAAGGAATCGTCGGCCCGGCGCTGGGCGATCAGGACCCGGCCGTCCTGCTCAATGATCGCCACCGCGACTTCCAATAATTCTTCATTCTTCATTCTTAATTTTTCATTGCCTTTAGGCCAGCAGCCGCCCCCCATCCACCGGAATCACCGCGCCCGTCACGTAATCGGTTCCCTCCAGCAGGAACAGGACCGCCTCCACGATGTCGCCGGGAGAGCCGGAGCGCTTCAGCAGAGTCGCTTGGATGGCTCGCCGTTTCTCCCGGGAAGAAATTCCGGACGGAAACAGGATCGGGCCGGGCGCGATCGCGTTGACCTGCACCGAAGGAGCCAGGGCCCGGGCTAACCCCAAGGTCAAGGTGGTCAGCCCCCCCTTGGCCGCGCAGTAAGGCAGATAGTCCGGCCAGGGACGGAACGCGGCCGCGTCCGTGATGTTGATGATCTTGCCGGCCTTTCGCCGCTTCATGATCGGAGCCACCGCTTGGGCGAACCACCAGGGGCCGGCCAGGTTCGTCGACAAAAGGTCCTCCCATTGAGCCGGCGTTACCGTGGACAGGGGGGTCGAATAAAAAGAGGAGGCGTTATTGATCAGGATATCGATCCGGCGGAACCGGCGATAAACCGCGCCGACAGCGCGGCGAACCCGCTCCGGATCCCGCTGGTCCACCTGCAGATCCATTCCCTTGCTCCCCCGCCGGCGGATGGCCTCCAGGGTGGCCGCCGCCGCGGCGTGGGAGGTCCGGTGGGTGATCGCCACGTGACAGCCGCGCGAGGCCAGCGCCAGGGCGACCTCTCTGCCGATCCGCCTGGCCCCGCCCGTGACAAGAGCCACCTTCCCTTTCAGTTTCATATTGTTGCGTTCGTCATTGCGACCGCGAGCGTCAGCGAAGCAGGAAGCAATCTCGCTTTAAAAACAAGATTGCTTCGGGCACTTCGTGCCCTCGCAATGACAATCTCCTATAATTCCTCGACCGGCCGGCGGCCCGTGAAGCCGGACTCCAGGTCATGCCAGTGGCGAATCCGATCCTCCCCTTCCTTCCAGCACAGGCAGATCAGTTCCCCTTGCCTCTGAGCGAGGAAATCCACCAGCCCCTCTTCCAAGCCTTTGAGCTGCGCACCCAGTTCATTGAGCTTTTTCAGTTCTTCCTCAAATACCTTTCCCTTGAGATCGATCTGCCGCTGGAGGCGAGTTACTTCTTTCTGGGCCCGGGGACTGACCGTCCCATCCTCCTTCAGCCAGGAAAGCTCCTCAATGGCCCTCCTTTCCTCCAGCTTCTGAACCTGGTCGCGGAGGGCGCGCAGAACCTTCAGGATCTGGCAGACCTGAGGAAGAAGCCGGTTGGCCTCCTCCAGCGTGAAGAGCTTGAGCTCCGTCACTCCACGAACTCCACCGGCACCCGCCGCGGCGTCAAGCCCTCCCCCGCCGCCCAGTCCAGCAGTTTTTGCATCGCGGCGGCCCCTTCGGGCCGGCAGTCCAGGCTCCATCGGTTCACGTACATCCCGACGAATCGGTCGGTCTGGGCCAGGTCCAGGCCGCGGCTGAACTGCTGGGCGTAAACAAGGGACTCGGTCCGGTGGGCGAAGGCAAAATCTAAACTCTGTTTGAAGGCAGCAGCCAACAGGGCGATCCGCTCGGCGCCTAAATCCCGGCGGATCACGTTGATCCCCAAAGGAACCGGCAACCCGGTTTCCTTTTTCCACCATTCGCCCAGGTCCAACACCTTCTGCAGGCCGTTGTTCCCGTAGGTCAGCTGGCCTTCATGGATCAGGACGCCGGCTTCAATCTCTCCCTTCGCCACCGCCGGAAGGATCTGATCGAACGGCAGAACCGTCAGGTCGAGGCGCCCCACCCCATTAGACCGTGGTCTAACCGGGCCCATCGCCAGTTGGAGAAGCAAAGCCGCCGTGGTCAGCTTCCCTGGAATCGCCACCTTGACCCGCTTGATCTCCTCCAGACTCATCGGACGTTTGGCCACCAGGATCGGGCCGTAGCCGTCTCCCACGCTGGAACCGGTGGTCAGAATGACATAGCGCTGGGCGCAGTAAGGGTAGGCGTGCAGGGAGATCGCCGTCATCTCCAGCTCCCCTTCCAAAGCCCGCCGGTTGAGCTCCTCGATCCCTTCCAGGACATGGGTCACCTGAAGGCCGGGCAGACCCAGCTTCCCATGGGTCAGCGCGTAGAAGAGAAAAGCGTCGTCCGGATCCGGGCTGTGCCCGATGCGGATCGGAAGGGATCTCATGATTCCGGGTACAGGGCCTCCAGGAATTTGGTGAGTGTCTTTTCCAGGGTCTGTTCCTGCCGGTCCACATAGATCAGGACCAGGTTCCGGACCATCCGGGCCAAGATCTCCCGCGGGCCGACCCCTTCCAGGAATTCGGCCTGATACGGGTAGCCGGCCTCCACGACGAACTGGACGCACTCCGGTCTGGACAGGAACCGCCCTTCGTTGAACGGATCGACGAACAGCTCCGACCGGGCATCCTTGTACTTGAGCATGAAATGGCCAGGGATGCCGGCCCCCTGAATCGGAATCTTCAGCCGCTGGGCAACCAGCAGGTACAGGACCGCTAAGCTGATCGGGATCCCCAGCTTCCGGTCCATCACCCGGTTTAAGTAACTGTTCTGCGGATCGAAGTAATTGTTCCAGTCCCCCCGGAACCCTTCGTCCTGGAACAGGAGCTGGTTGAGCTGAACCAGCTTCTCCTTGTTCCCCGAGACGGAGGCCAGCCGCGGGCGGATCCGCTGGGCCATCTCATCCAGACGGTCCCGGTACGGCTTGGGATCCAGCTCCGGATAGGGGACCTTCGCCAGCAAAAAGGCGCCGGACTCCAGATCCAGCTTCTCATCCGGCTGGGCGGCCGTTTTTTCCCATTCCCTCTCCACCTGGCCCAGGCGGATTCGTTCCAGCACTCCTTTGGCCTCGACCCGGATTTTCGGATCGGCGTGCGCGGAAGAGGCCTCTTCCAGGAAAGGGACCGCCTGATCCGCCAGCTCAACCAGCTTGGCCCGGGCCACCTCGATGATCTCGGGATTATCCTCGGCTAAGAGCTTGATGAGGGCGGGAATGTTCGGATCAGGAGTGGACATGGAAGGATAGCTTACCGAAGGGGCTCCCCGGTGTCAACCGCCGACGGAGCGGCGCGGTATGCGGGACATCCCTGACGGGTCCGTCTCGTGGGTGGGGTTCGCAGACACGCCGACTCCACCCCCGCTCCGTGGGTTCCCTCTGCGCATCGCTCGTCCGCCCCGGCGTGGCGTCCTCGCTCTGTCCTCGGCCGCGCTCTCCCTCGGGCTAAAGCCCTCGGGATCCATGCCCGCGCGGCCTGTGGATGTGCGCTCCGGGAATCCCCCGGATCGGGGGTGCGACAATCCTCAACCCCCCTCCCCCGAGATGGACACTAGACCATCCACCCGGCAGAGGCAGGAGACCCGCCTGTTTAAGCAATCCCCCGCTTCTCCAATTCGGCCTGGAGCGGTTCGATCCCCTCGAACCGGTGCGTCTGGAATCCCAGCTGGCGCCCGGCCTCAATCAGGTCGGACCGATCATCCACATAGAAGACCTCGGCGGCTGGAACTTGAGCTAGCTCCAGAGCCCGGCGATAGATGGCGGGGTCCGGCTTTAAGCGGCCCACCTCGTAGGAGAGGGCCCAGCCGCTCATCTCGTCGATGATCCTAAACCGCTCCCGGATGAACTCGAAATGGGAGCGATTGGTGTTGGAGATGAGAAAACAGGGGTAGTCGCGCAAAAGCCGCCGAACCAGCGCCTCGATCCCCGGGTCCGCCTCAAAGATCTCGTTCCAGACCGACAAGAAGGAGTCGAAGGTCAGGGAGAACCCCATCTGAACTTTCAGACCCTCGTAAAACTCCCGGATGGAAACCTTTCCCTCATCGTGGGCGATGACCAACGGGGACTCCAGCAGAAACTGGTAAAACTCCTCCGGAGAAATCCGGGTGGAGGCGGTGATCTTCCGGGCCGCCTCCATGTGGTTGAATCGGATCAGGACGTTGCCCAGATCGAAGAAGAAGGCGCGGATAGGATGGTCCGTGTCATCCTCGCCCTCGATCAGAGTCGAGGGTAAACTCCAGCGGGGATCCTCACCTTCGTGAGGATGACAATGCGCCAGCGGCGCCAGGTGCTCGGCGATGATCCGATCCACCCCCTCCAAGGTGACGCCGGAGTACCAGCGGTGGTCCGGTTCCACCATCACGTTCGGCCCCTGCGCGCACAAGTCCATGCAGCCGGAGGAGCTGATGCGAACCTTCCCTTTCAAGCCGTTGGCCTTGACGAACGCCTTCAGCTTCTCCGTGACCGCTTCCCCGCCTCCGTGGGAGCAGCAGGTGACCCCGGGGTCCCGCCGGTTCACGCAGACAAACAGATGTTTAATGTACGGCGATCGGATCTCTTTCATGACTTCACCATTTTATCGAAGAATTCTTTTGGCGTAACCAGGGACAAGGGCAGATGGGCTGCGCGCAATTTCTGCGTCATAAAATCTTTGCGATCCAACGTCACCAGGTAAGCTGCGCCGCTGACCAAAGCGGCCGCCAAAATCGGCGCGTCTTTAGGATGGATAAGAGCTTCGACCGCGCGGATCTCCTCAGAGGTGGGGCTTGGCACGACCCGAAACAGGACTCTTTCCAACAATCGGTGGAATCGAGCAAGCGCTGAGGCATGCAACTTCTTCCGAACGTTACGCTCCGTCTCCAGAAGGACCAGCCGGCTGACGACCCCTTCAAACCGGCCCTTGCGGCAGCCCTCCAGGATCAAGGCCGACCCGCCGCTCGGGGATGCCACCGCCGCGAAAAGAACGCTGGCATCCAGGAAAAGGCGGGTCATTCGGCTTTTTTCAGGAAGCTTCGAATCCTTCTCGAATCAATCTTCGAGAGGCGGTCTGCGGCGAGGAATTCGCGGATCCGTTCCTCGCTGTATTCCTCGATGTACCGATCCTCCTCCCTGAGCGCTTCCAGCGCCCGATAGGCCTCCAAGTCCACGATCACCGCGGCCGGTCGACCGTTCTTTTCAACAATGCAGGGCTCCTTCCTGTATCTGACCCGGTCCAGGATCTCTCCGAACCGGGTTCTCGCTTGGTAAGCCGATACCTTCCTGCTCATTGGGTTTTCTCCTTTCCGCTATTAAGTATACTCATCAAATTAATTAATTTCAATAGATTCTCGGGATATATCGGCTGGCGTGGTTACGCGGCCTGCTCGAGCCCGGCCTGGGTCTGCATCTGCCGCTCAAACTCCATCCAAAGATCGAGCGGCAGAGCAACCTCCGGCACAACCGGTTTGACATGCTGTGGATCATTGACCCAGGCGGCGAACAAACCGGAAAGGGTCGGCACTAAGAACCGCCCCTCAAGCTGCTCCCGCTCAAGAACCTCCTTAGGCGTGTAGAGGAAACTGAAGAAAAGGTGCGGATCGGTCGTGCGCAGCGGCGGCTGCCAGAACTCGTAAAGGGTCCGCGCCTGCTCCTCCGGGAGAACACCCAGGGCGATTCCCACCGTCAACTGCCGGCCCGGTTTCGCGAAATCCCGGGCCACTTCCCGCGCCCGCGCGAGAGGATCCTCCCCAGGCCTCAATTGTTCCCTCAGCAAGGTGAGCCCCTGAAGCTCCGGATCCCGGCTCTTCGCCTCCTCGATCAGGGCCCAGTCGTCCACAAACCCCCGTTCCTGGGGCGTTGTGCCCGGCGGGATCAACGCCACAAAGATCGCCCCCGCAGGCACACGGGGATTCAACGAAAACGGGCCGCCCCGCAACCGCGTCTCTGCCCGCCGAAGTTGCTTCGCCTGGAATTCCTGCTGGAATTTCCGCATTCGCTCCGGCCGGCCGGCCTTCAACCTCTGTAACCCTTCGATCACCATCGGTTCCAATTTCTGCGATAGATCCTGAAGGGCTTCGATTCTGGACTGCAGGACTTTTCGCAACATCCCTTCTTGAGCTTCCCTCGGAAGTTGGGAAAACCGCAGCAGATGGTCCTGCACGACCTGGGAAAAACTCAACGATCTTTCTGTCCTAAGAATCTCCTCGGAAGAAGCTCCTGTCGGTTGACTCCTGAGCCGACGCAAGCGTTCCTCCTGAAGCAGAATCACATGGCTCGCAAGCTGTCTCCAACCTTTCACCAGGCCTTCCCGACTCTTCCGCTCCCCAAGGCCCTGCAACTGGGATTCTGACCAGCCGATCAGAGCTTTAATGTCTTTGCGGGAGGAGGAAAGGAACCCCTTAGCCATGGGGGGGTAGCGCTCTCCAGAGAACTCCTGAAAGGGCTTGTCCGGATCCATGTCCTGGCTTAGCTCAACGTCGGTCGCTTCCCAAGTTTCCATGACTCTTCCCGGTTCTGTTTGCAGGCCATCGACCCAGCGAATTGCCTTCAAATCACCGCCCACCGTAGAAACCAGAAAACGGATCGAATCCGGCATCGCCAATTGGGCCGGATTTCCAAGAAACCGCTCCAGAGAACCGGTTTCCGCCGCCATCCAGGCCGCTGCCGTCGACCGAAGAAACTCTCGCCGCGTCAGTTCTCCACCCTCCTCCAGCCCGGTGTTGGTCCCGGCGGATGGGGTCTCCCCTGAAGCTTCTCCCGAGGGAGGCATCGTTCCAGGCCCTTCCTGCCCCGGAGTCCCTTCGGAAGGCAATCCTTTTGCGCCGGAGGCTTCATCCACCGGCTTGTCCACCGGAGGAGCCGTCATCTTCCAAAGTCTCGTGAGATACTGGGAAGGAAGCATCTCCATGTATTGACGGAATCCTGAGAGCAACTCGGCCAACGCCGGCCGCGGATCCTGGCCGGTCCGGACCATCCCCATCGCGTACCGCGCGAACATCCGGAACTGATTTGCCCCTTCGATCCCAATTTCGTCATCGGTGAGTGTCAGCACCTGCCAAGCAGCGCGCCAGTTCATGAACGAACGAGAGCTTTGGGCCAGCCCTTCCAGAATCTCCAACACCTCCACCGCCCCCGCTTTGAGCGGCAGCTCGCCCGAATGGACCCCGTTCCAAACCGTTTCCATCCTGAGATCCGGGGAATTTTCATCCAGGGTTCCATCCATTCCTGGAAACAGGAGAAACTGATAACTGTCCCTTTGGCTCTCTGTCCCCCGGAGCATCGTTGAACGGAACCCGAGGCGCTTGAGCATCTCCTGGATGTTCCGGTCCCGGTCGTCCACCATCTTCATGAGGGGAACACCCGGATAATGCTCCCGGAGATCTCTGACCATTTCCTTCTCCACTTGACCCGACTCCCAGTAATCGGGGTGAACGGCCAGACGGAGAATCTCCACCCAGTCCGGCTCCGGGGCTGGATCCATTTCCTGCGGCTGCCTCCTCTCAAAGGCGACGAACCCAACAACCCGGCCGCTGCTCTCCTCCTGAACCACCAAGACGTTGTGCATCTGCGCGTAGCTGTGAAATTTCGCTGCGCTCCAGGGGAACCCGGCCTCAGGGTTCTTCCTGTCGATCTCCAGCACCGGCGCCTCCTTCACTCCCCAGCCGTAATCGGACCCGATCATCGGCCGGATCTTCAGCTCCAGCGGCGCCGGGACGCTCGGAGACTCCTCCGATTCCTCCTCTTCCAGCCCGGCGCGGACAGGCTTGCTGGAGGAGGTGGGAGGACCGGCGGCAAGCGGCAGGTCCGGGAAAGGCCACCAGGGCTGATAGTCCGGGTAGGCTTGGAGGTCTTGGTTCATCTGATCGATGGCCACCTGGATTTCGCGGGCAGATTTCCGGGGGCCCAAGCCGGCCTTCCCCGCCGCCTTGGACCGGACCACACTGAACACAGAGGCGGCGTTGATCAGGGCCGGGGCCTGGGCCCGGAAGACCCCCACCTTGATCCGCAAAGGGACCTCACCTAGTTTTCCAAGGAGTTCTTGAAAATCCTGGGGGTTCCCTTGCAGGCCCGCGTGTGTTCCCTTAATGCCCTCCCAATGCGCTTCCAGATCCTTTGAAAACTGAGCAGACTTGCTAAATTGATCCGGGCGGCTCGTCATGGCCAACAGGGAATGGGCCTGGAAGAAATGGATGAACCATAACGCGTCCCGCGGATCCGATTTTTCAGATTTGCGCTGTTCCATCAAACGAACGATCTGAGCGGACCAGAACTTCGCCTGCCGGCTTGAAGACCTTCCCTGAAGCGAAGAGGGGTCCTGACAAAAGAGCCGAGCGGCCGACTCTGAAATTTGGCCGGTCGACATCAGATAATGAGCGACTGTAGCCTGCAGCGACCGCATCTTCGCGGCAGTCTCCGGGTTGAGGGCAGGGTCGGCTTGCAGTCTCTGAGAAATCCAGTGAAGGGCCTGCTCCAAGGCCTGGACAGTGTTCGGGCTCACCTCAAACGGCAGAGAACGCGGCATCGCATCCAAAAGAATCAGAGGAGCTTCGAAATTCTTCAGCTCATTGAAGAAGTGAAGGAGATACGCTTCCTGACGGGCCCTTTCCTCCGGATCTCCCAGGATCGGTTTCCAGATCGGATACCGGGAGTCGATCGCTTGGGCCACCTGGTACCGGGCGTAAGCCTCCTCCATCAGAACCTGTTCCGCCTTCGGCCAGCCGATCCGGCGGGCCACCTCAGCGGTGATCCGGTAAAAAACCCCGCTTAAGTTCCAGACCGCGGCGGGCCGGCCCAACAGAAGCTCTCTCTTCAACTCGCGAAGCTGCGGCGGCTGTCCTGCTTGCTCAATGGCCTCCAAGAAAGCTGCCTGCACCCGAGGGAGCGCGTACCCTGCGGGAGGGGTGGAATCAGGGCCTGCGGCGTGAGGCAGGTAACGGTTCATCATCTCCTCCGGAAGGATCCTCAGATAAATCGATTCTCTGTTTTCACTAAGGTCATCTTGGCTAAAGCCGGCCGGCGGAGTCAGGAACCCCGAAGAAAGAAGCGCTTCAGTCCAAATGGGAGGGCCCGGCTCCCAGTCCCAGCGGATCTTGGCTCTCAGACGGTCGGAAAAGCAAACCCATAGGTATCCCTCCAACGCCTCCGGATCTTCAAAGAAGACCGCCGCAGTCTCCTCGGAAAGCCGTCCCACATTCGCCAACAGACCGATGGCGTGGGCGAGCCATCCCCGCAGCATTATCCGAGCAACAGAGTCCGAAGAAACCCCCTGGCGAAGCAGAGCTTGCGCCTGCCCGATGAGATCACCCAACTCATCGAGAGCCGCGGACTGTCTCTGAACGGCCCCCGGGTGGCGAAGCAGCTCCCATGCGACACCCCGCAACTCCAGGGCCATCTCAGAGGAAAGCCGCGCCCAGTCCCCGGATTGGAGAATCCCCCTGACCTGATGTACCTGCTTGCGAAGGGGATCGGCTCCCCGGACCAGTTCCTCTAAATCCCTGTGGAGACTGTCCCGCAAAGAGTTCAGATCGGTTCCATGCTGAACGATCTCTTGGGGATTTAATCGGGCGATCCTCCCTTCCAATGCCTTGCGGGCGGGATCGGTTTCGGGAAGGGATGGAGCCACTTCTTTGAGGATCCGATCGTTGAGTTCCCGCTGAAGCTGCCGGACTTGTGGCGCCATCTCCTGAACTTTCTTATTCGTCTGATCGCGCAGATCCCGCTCTGTTCGCCTCTTTCGCTGGCGCTCGAGCTCCTCCATCGATAGAACTCGGACCGGCGGCACCTCTCTACCGGTTGAGTGAGCAACCTGCTTGAGGAACTCTCCCTTCTGCTGCCTGGTCGGCAGCCCATAAGGGATCCCCATCAAAGACAGGTGGCCCCCCTGGTACGCCTTCTCCAACTGGGCAAGGATCTCCTGCCGCGTCAACGCCAATCGGGATCCGGTCATCCCGCGATCAAGTTCATGGATCGCCACTTTAAACTTATCGGTGAAAACAGGAGACTCAAAGGTTTCCGAACCAACCGGGATCGCCCGCATCGAACCGATGGACGGCAACCCCAGCACCTGGATCGGCGGCTCCAGCCAGAAAGTCATGGCCTGATCCGTCACCGAAGGCGGGCCTTTCAGATCCAGACGATCCATGAGCTGTCTCCAAATCTGCTTCTCATCCAGCAGCGGCTGCAGTCCCATCCCGCTCAGGAATTCCGCGTCCTCTGGATTCCGCGGAACGACCCCCAACACCACTTCCGATTTCTCCGGAAGCGCCTCCCAATAGTTCACCAGACCGTCGAGGAGATCCTTCGGATCTCTCACCCCAGACAGCAGCAGTTTCTGGTAAATCTCTCCCGGATGGGAATCCTCCTTCCCTGTCTCCTCCAGGCCGGCGGTGAGGGCCAGCTCGATGGGGGATTCCTTGGAGCTGAGCTGACGCAAAGTGAAAGTGGAAGAAATCTCTTTAGGATGGGGTGAAAAGAAAAGGCCGCCCGGAGCCGCTCTCGGCCCGGGCAGCAGGGTTAAAATCAGGGCTGCCGCAACGATTCGGGGAGTCATAGCCTAGATAAGGAAAGTATGGCCGAATTAGGCGGAAAGATCAAGGTAAAAATCTATCTATATGTAATACTAACCAGCTGGAAGAGCCGAAAAGATTAACCCCTTCTTTTTCTCACAGAACGAAGAAGTTTCGCATCCACTTTATCTTGCTCTCGAAGCGACCCCTGCTTATTCGTCAAGAGCTGATCAGGACCAATAAAGAATGCTTTGTATCGTCCGTAGCGTCCCACCCGCTTGTTTTTCCAAACATCGTCAAACCGCACACCTCCCACCGAAGTCAGAAGATCAACACGGACCGGCTCATATCCAAGTTGGATAATTTTTCCTTCCTGTGAAAAATCTTCTACTCGAAGGCGGAGCGATCCAAATCCAAACTCCTTCAAGGCCTTGAGAATTCGACGACCATTCTCAAGAGTGGGCTCTACGAGAAGATCCAAATCTTTTGTATATCGCGGACGGACATAGAATGCCACAGCAAAAGCGCCGATAATGCAGTACCGGACGCCGTGCTTATTGAATAATCTTAATAAATCCGCGTAATCCTTTTCGACTTTCACGGCGGCTCGCTGGGTTGAATTTCAGGTAACAATCTCTCAGAAATTGCACGATCTCCAATCGCTGTTCTGGGCGCATGCGGGCATAGTACCTCTCATCAAACCGCCTGGCTTCTTCAAAGGAGCTCGCCCTTCTAATCCAGATCTTCCTCAACTCATCCCTCCATCCGCGCTTCTATTGTACCATTACCCGTCGGCGCGGGACTCGTGGGTTCAGATTTTTCCCCGGAGGAGGGCCTGCTTAACTTCGGCGATGGCTTTGGTGACATTGATGCCTCGCGGGCAGGCCTCGACACAATTGAAGACGGTCCGGCAGCGCCAGACCCCGTCCTTGTCGTTCATGACAGCCAGCCGCTCTTGGCTTCCGGCGTCCCGGCTGTCGAACAGGAACCGGTGGGCCTGGACGATCGCCGCCGGGCCGATGTAGTCGGGATTAGCCCAGAAAGAGGGGCAGCTTGTCGTGCAGGCCCCGCAGAGGATGCATTTGGTGGTGTCGTCGAACCGTTCCCGTTCGGCCGGGGACTGCAGGCGCTCCTTCTCCGGAGCCGGTTTCCCCTCGATCAGGTACGGCTTCACCTGCCGGTACTTGGCAAAAAATCCCTCCATGTCGACAATCAGATCCTTCATCACCTTGAAGCCCCGCATCGGCTCGATGGTGATCGGCTGCTTCAAGTTCTTCACCAGCACCTTGCAGGCCAGCCGGTTGCGGCCATTGATCAGCATCGCGTCGGAACCGCAGACCCCGTGGGCGCAGGAGCGCCGCAGGGACAAGCTCCCATCCAGGCGGCCCTTGATCGCCTCCAGGCCGTCGAGCACCCGGTCGGTCGGCTCCATCTCCACCTCGTAGGTTTCCCAATGAGACTTGGCGTCCCGCTCCGGATCGAACCTTAATATCTTAAAAGTTATCGGCATGGACTTGAACCGGTCACCCTGAGGCCCTCGAAGGGTGACCGCCTCTTGGCTAAGCGTGACACTCCTGCCCAATCACCTTGCATTAACGCCTCTTTTTTCTTTCGACTCCATCCCTTAATTTGCTGCTCGAAAGTTAAAGCTTCTTCACGAGAGGCAAACTCCTCAGAAAATACCAGGTTGACAGGTAACCTCGCAGCCGTGTACCCCCCATATTCTCCTGTTTGATGCTTCGCCATGCGAAGCTCGAGATTATCCGTATGCCCCGTGTAATAAGAACTGTCGTTACAACGTAGTATATAAACCCAAAAACTCATTCTTCCATCCTCAGACTTACCGTTCGTCCTTCGACTGTGCTCAGGACGAACGGAGACTGCCTAATACTTCCGCTCCTGCGGCTGGAACCGGGTGAGGGTGACCGGCTTATATTTTAACTCGATCCGATCCCCTTTTTGAAAGGCGAGACTTACCGTTCGTCCTTCGACTGTGCTCAGGACGAACGGAGACTGCCTAATAC
>CAYJTC010000024.1:16415-20929 GCA_964372955.1 uncultured Planctomycetia bacterium
GAACCGGGTGAGGGTGACCGGCTTATATTTTAACTCGATCCGATCCCCTTTTTGATAAGCCAGTGTGTGCTTGAGCCAGTGGGCGTCATCCCGCTTGGGGAAATCCTCCCGGCAATGGGCGCCGCGGGACTCCTCCCGGCGCAGGGCCCCGGTGGCCGTCACCTGGGCTAAGTCCAGCAAGTACCCCAGCTCGAGGGCCTCCAGCAGTTCCGTGTTGAAACGCTGGCCGGAATCCTGAAGCCGGACTTTCGTGTACCGCTGTTTGAGCCCCTCGATCGCCGTGAGCGCCTTCTCCAAAGTCTCGCGGGTCCGAAAAACAGAGGCGTTCTCCATCATCTGGGCCTGGAGCTCCTGGCGGATCTGAGCGACCGTTTCGCTTCCCTGGCCCTCCCGCAGCGCATGGACCCAGCCCCGAGCCGCCGCTTCCGGATCCGGGGGAAGCCCGGTGAGAGGGGCTTTCTTCACGTATTCCCGCAGGGCCTTTCCACCCCGCCGGCCGAAAACGATGATATCCACCAGGGAGTTGGTCCCCAGCCGGTTGCCCCCGTGAACCGAGACGCAGGCGCATTCCCCGGCCGCATAGAGGCCCGGCAGAACGGTGTTCTTCTCGTCAACCACCACCTCCGCGTTGGCATTGGTGGGGATGCCCCCCATCGCGTAATGGGCGGTCGGCTGAATCGGGATGGGGCTCTTCGTCGGGTCGATCCCCAGATAGGTCTCGACGAAATCGGTGATGTCCGGGAGTTTTTCGTGGATCACCTTCGGATCCAGATGGGTCAGGTCCAGATAAACGTAATCTTTGCCGTCGATCCCCCTCCCTTCCCGAATCTCCCGGTAGATGGCGCGGGAGATCATGTCCCGTGGAGCTAAGTCCTTCAGGGTAGAAGCATAGCGTTCCATGAACCGCTCCCCGGCGTTGTTGCGCAGGATCCCCCCTTCCCCCCGAGCCGCCTCGGTGATCAGGATCCCCATCTTGTAGATGCCGGTCGGATGAAACTGGAAAAACTCCATGTCCTGAAGAGGGATCCCCCGCCGGTAGGCCACCGCCATTCCATCCCCGGTTAAGGTCAGGGCGTTAGAGGTGATCTTGTACATCCGGCCGCAGCCGCCGGTGGCGAACAGAACCGCCTTGGCCTGGAAGGTGTGAAGCTGCCCCGTGGCAATCTCCAGGGCCACCACCCCGCAGACGGCCCCGTCCCGGAGGAGCAGATCGACCACATGAAACTCATCGAAGAAGGTGACCTCCTGCTTGATGCATTGCTGGTACAGGGTCTGCAGGATCATGTGGCCGGTCCGGTCGGCCGCGTAGCAGGAACGCCGCACCGGCCCCTTGCCGAATTCCCGGGTATGCCCGCCGAACGGGCGCTGGGCGATCTTGCCGTCCGGAGTCCGGCTGAAAGGGAGCCCCATGTGCTCCAGCTCGTAGACGGTGTCTACCGCCTCCCGGCACATGATCTCCACCGCGTCCTGGTCGGCCAGGTAATCGGAGCCCTTGACCGTGTCGAACATGTGCCATTCCCACTTGTCCTCTTCCAGGTTGCCCAGGGCCGCGCCGATCCCCCCCTGGGCGGTCCCGGTGTGGGAACGGGTCGGATACAGCTTGGTGAGAACGGCGATCTTGGGACCGCCAGCCCCTCCGGGGGACTCTCCCCGACTGGCCTGCAGGGCCGCCATCAGGCCGGCGCCGCCCGCCCCCACGATGACGCCGTCGAAGGAGTGGACCATCAAGAACCTTTCGTGCGCAAAAGGGGCCAGGCCCCTTTAGGCCAAAAGGGGCCTGGCCCCCTCAGGGTTGAAAGGCAATAATGACCCATGTTCCCAGAATGAGAAACAGGCTTCCCATGAGATACAATCCCTTAATGGCGACTCCCAAGAACGGCGGGCGCAGATAATCATCCATCATTGTCCGGATGCCGTTTAAGCCGTGGATCATCGCCAGCCAAAGCAGGGTCAGGTCGTACCCGCGCCAGAAAAGCCGCTCGTAGCGCCGGACCACGAAATCGTAGTCGATTACATGGACGCTGTTGAACAGATGCATGATGAACAGATGCCCCAGGGCCAGCCCCAGCAGCACCAGCCCCGAAATCCGCATGAAGAGCCACGCGTAAAGCTCAACCCCTCCCGTTGGCCGAACCCGTCCTCCAAATTCGTTTATCTGTTCCCTCATTCCCCTGTTTCCCCTGTTCTCCCTGTTTCCCCTGTTCTCCCTGTTTCCCCTCTTTCCCCTGTTTCCCCTGTTCTCCCTGTTTCCCCTGTTTTCCCTGTTTCCCCTGTTCTCCCTGTTTCCCCTGTTCTCCCTGTTCTCCCTGTCTCCCCTGTCTTCCCTGTTTCCCCTGTTCTCCCTGTTTCCCCTCTTTCACCGACTCACGATGTACCCCAGCATCACCCAGGCCACCGGCAGGAAAACCAACGCGAACAGAACCATCTGAGCGATAAACATTTCCTTGTACCGGGCGGTCGTCGCCGGCCAGAAATCAACGATGGTCACCCGGATCCCGTTCAAGGAGTGGTACAGGACCGCGGCGAACAGCCCGATCTCCAGGAGTCCGAAGACCGGCATGCGATAAACCTGGATGACCCGGTTATACCAGACCGGCCCCAGCAGGATCAGCGACGTATCCAGAATGTGGGTGAGCAGGAACAGCAGCACCGCCACCCCGGTCACCCGGTGAAGCACCCAGGACCACTGGCCGATCCCTCCCCGGTAAACGCTCATCTCGCGTACCGGGTGGGGTCCGGGATCCCAGCGCTCTTAAAACCGGATTTCCGCTCGGCGCATTTCTGGCACCGGCCGCAGTGCCGCTCCTTCACCGGTTCAAGACAGGAGAAGGTCTTCTGCCACGGCAGGCCCGGCCAGCGGCCGATCACCTGCCCTTTGGTCAGCTCCCGGAACGGGGCGGCGATCCGCAAAGGGGCCCCCAGCACCTGTTCCAACAGCCCTTCCATCTGATGGATGAAACCGGTCCGGGCGTCATGGAACGGGTTGTTCTTTAAGATACCCAGCCATAGCACAGGGATCTTCCTTAAACTGCAGAAGAGCCCCCCTAAGCTTAACAGCAGGAGGTTCCGGCCCGGTAGGTAGACCGCCGTGTCCGGCGCCTTGAAACCGGGGGTCCCCTTGCCTAAACTCCAGTGGCGCCCGTAAATCGGCTTCAAGGAGAGGGCCAGGACCGTCAATTTGGCCAAGCCGTCGCTCTCCATTGTCGCCAGGAATGATCTGAGAGAAGCCAGCTCCGACTTCTCCCATTTCAGGCCCTTGCGGATGTAGACCGGATAGACCCGCTCGTAGGCCCGCAGGGCCTCGGCGATCAGAGCCCCGGACTCCACCCCTCCGCTGGTCAAAACCGCGACCGCCTTCCCTTGATCTTTCCGCACCGTTGTCATACGATCATCCCATGTTCCTAGTCACCAAACAGATCCACTTCTGCTACGGTCACCGGCTTCTCCATTATGAAGGGAAATGCCGGTACCTTCACGGCCACAACGCCCGGGTGGAGATCGAGCTGGCCTCCAACACCCTGGACGGCCGGGGTATGGTGATGGATTTTAACGAGGTCAAAGAGAAACTGCAAGGCTGGATCGATTCCACTCTCGATCACAAGATGATTTTAAACCGGGCCGACCCGGTGATCCCGCAACTGAATTCCCTCAAAGAACCCCTGGTAACGCTGGAGCGAAACCCGACCGCCGAGGTGCTGGCTCAGATGATTTTCGATCACGCCAAGGGCCAGGGTTTCCCCGTCACCGAAGTCCGCTTCTGGGAAACCCCCACCTCCTTCGCCACCTACCGCCACCCCTAATCTTTCCTCCCGGGAGATACAAACCTTCGAAATCAGTCTATCCGAATTGGACCACAAAGTTCAACGAAAGTTAGCGGACGCAAGCAGCCATAAGACCTCAATGGTAAAATAGCGGGCATGTTACTTTTCATAGATGAATCTGGCGACGCCGGATTGAAGATGGCCCAAGGTTCCAGCCGTTACTTCGTCATCGCTCTCATTGTCTTCGAGGAACACGACGAGGCCACGGCTTGCGATCAACGGATTCAGCTTTTAAAACACGAACTGAAGCTCGGGGATACTGAATTCCATTTTAAAAGCCTCCGGACCGAACAAAAAACCAGGTTCTTCGAAGCGGTTCTGCCTTACTCTTTCTTTTATTTTGGGATCATCATCAACAAGGATCCCAATAAGCTATACGGCCCAGGTTTTAAGGTAAAAGAGTCCTTTTACAAATACACCTGCAGTTTGGTGTTCGAGAACGCTAAGCCGTATCTTCAGAAAACGACTGTCGTGATCGATGGAAGCGGTACACGAGAATTTAAACGCCAACTTGAAAGGTACCTCAAGCGGAAAATCGGAAGCGAAGTCATCCGGAAAGTCAAAGTACAGGATTCCTACTCTAATAATCTACTCCAGTTCGCCGATATGGTCGCCGGAGCGATACAGCGGAGCTTATCTAATAAGAAGGATAGTCAGATCTACCGCAGGATGCTCAGCACGAAGGAGATGAAC
>CAYJTC010000025.1:0-20504 GCA_964372955.1 uncultured Planctomycetia bacterium
AAACAGGGGAAACAGGGGAAACAGGGGAAACAGGGAAGACAGGGAAGACAGGGAAAACAGGGGAAACAGGGAAGACAGGGGAGACAGGGAAAACGGAAAAGGAGGAGGGATGAGTAGACGGCGAGCGATTGCAGCGAGTCTGGTGTTGGCGGTGGCACTTCTGATGTTGGCGGGTCCAGCTTGGGCTGGAACGGGCGCGCCCAATGAGGATACCGGCGGCAGGGTGGCGACCAAGCTGTTCCGTGGAATCGCCAACGCGGCGACCGGCTGGATGGAGATCCCCAAGCAGATTTCGCTCGTCTGGCAGGAATCCGGCCCAGGGACGGGGCTCAGCTGGGGGCTGGCCAAGGGGGTTGGTTACGCCGTGGCCCGATCGGTGGCAGGAGCCTATGAGATCGTCACCTTCCTGGTCCCGGTTCCGGCGGATTACCGGCCGATCATGGAGCCGGAGTATGTCCTATCAGACCTGTCGGTCAGCTCTTCTAACTAGGACAGGGTGAACTACCGGGTTTTCGGAAAAACCGGCTGGAAGGTTTCCGAAGTCGGATTCGGCTGCTGGGGCTTGGGCGGAGGCTGGGGGCCGCGAGACGACCGGGAAGGTCAAGCGGCCCTCCAGCGAGCCCTGGAACTAGGGGTTAATTTCTTCGATACCGCCACCGTCTACGGGAACGGCCACAGCGAACGGCTGCTCGGGCAGGTTTTAAAGCGCGCCCAGCAGCCGTTTTTTGTGGCCACCAAGGTACCCGCCAAGAACATGGAGTGGCCGGCGAGCCCTACGACCCCGATCGCCAAAGCGTTTCCCGCCGAATGGATCATCGCCTGCACTGAAACCTCCCTGAAGCGGCTGGGAATGGAACGGATCGACCTGCAGCAGCTCCATGTTTGGACCGATGCCTGGGTGGATGCAGGGGAATGGCGGCGGGCGGTGGAGCGGCTCAAGAAAGAAGGCAAGATCCGAGCCTTCGGGGTGTCGGTCAACGACCATGAGCCGGATTCGGTCCTGAAACTGGCGGCCACGGGCGAAATCGACTCGGTGCAGGTGATCTACAACCTGTTCGAGCAGTTCCCGGCCGACCGGCTCTTTCCGCTGGCCCAAGAGCAGGGGATCGGGGTGATCGCCCGGGTGCCGTTCGATGAAGGGGCGCTGACCGGCGCCCTCACTCCGGAGACCCGATTTCCCCGAAGCGATTGGCGCTCCGGCTATTTTCGGGGGGAGCGCCTGCGGGAAACTTGTGAGCGGGTGAACCGGCTCAAGGCTTTCTTAAGACCCGGCATTCCGGATTTGAGCAGTCTGGCTCTGAAATTCGCGCTGGCCCATCCGGCAGTCTCCACCGTGATCCCCGGGATGCGCCGGCGCTCCCACGTGGAGGCCAACTGCGCGGCGGCAGGAAGCCCCGGCCTGACCGCCGAAGAGCTGGAGCGCCTGAAAGAGCAGGCCTGGAACCGGAACTTCTACATCGGAGCTTGGGATTGATGAGATCACATCGGGAGGAGCTTTGGTTTAACACGAAGACCCGCAGCGCTTTCCTGAATATCACCCCGCAGGTGGAGGAGGCGGTGAAGAAAAGCGGCGTCCAGGAGGGGTTGTGCCTGGTCAACGCCATGCACATCACCGCCAGCGTTTTCATCAATGACGATGAGGAAGGGCTCCACCAGGATTTCGAGGAGTTCCTGGAGAAGCTGGTGCCCTACGACGTCAAGAAATACCGCCACAACTTAACCGGCGAGGACAACGGGGACTCCCACATCAAGCGCCAGCTGTTCGGACGGGAGGCGGTGGTGGCCATCACGAAAGGGAAATTGGACTTCGGGCCTTGGGAACAGATCTTCTACGGGGAGTTCGACGGCCGCCGGCGCAAGCGGGTGCTGGTGAAGATCCTCGGGGAATGACCCCGCCACCTCTTGAAGGCAACTCACCGGAGGTGAGTCTCTGTTGGCCTTCGGCCAACAGAGCTTCGCTGCAAATCTATTCGCTGCATGCTGGTGCAGCGAAGACTCTTCAAGAGGTGGTGGGGTGAGAGAAATCCGGTCCGCCCTGGAATCGCTCCCGGAAGAGAGCTTAAGCGAGATAGCCGGAGCCATCCGGGCCGGCGCCAGGGAGAAGGGGCTTCTCCTCGAGATGGGGCAGAAGGATCGGCAGGAGATGATCCCGATCGCCCTGACCCCTTGGGTGGTTTCGCGGGAGGCGGAGCGCTACCTCAAAGGGCTGCTCCGGGGGATCCGCCGGACCGTCAACCGAGTTCTAGCCCACTATTTTGAGGATCCGGCCCTCCAGGCGATCCTCCCGTTGAGAGAGAACGAGCTGGGCTGGCTCAAGGCCAGCTGTCCGGATGGGATCCCCCGCCTACAGACCGTCTTCGAGCGGTTCGACACCAATCTGGGCCCTTCCATGGGCCTCTCCAATTTTCAGATCATTGAGTTCAACGCCGTGGGGGTCGGCTGCGTCTACCTGATGCCGGCCGGCATTTATCTGCTGGAGACCCACCTGTTTCCCCGGATCAAGGAGTTGCTGGCCGATCTGCCCTTGTCGGCGCCGGCCGACTACCGGCAGCTGCTCTTGAACGATCTGCAGGCCCATGCCCGGGCGATGGGGCTGGAAACCTGTCGAGTCGGTCTGGTGGAGCGGCGGGAGTCGGTGCCCGGCGGAGTGGATGAGTTCGCCCGGATGGTCCCTTACTTTACGGCGCAGGGCTGCCCGGCCATTGTGGGGGACCCGCGGGAGCTGGAGTGCCGCGACCGAGAATTCCGGCTTAAAGGGGAGCCGGTCGACTTAGTCTACCGGGATTTCCAATTGGAGGAGGTGGTGTCGATCAAGAGTCACGGCGGATCGGTGGAAGGGATGGAAGCCGCCTTCGCCGAGAACCGGGTGATCTCCACGGTCTTCGGGGAGTTCGACCACAAGAGTCTGTGCGAGCTGTTGACCAATCCGGACTTTTCCAAATATTTCAGCCCTCAGGAGATCCGGGCCGCCCGGCGCCGGGTGCCCTGGACCCGGCTGGTGGAGGAACGGCGCACCGCTGATCCGGAGGGAAAAGAGGGGGATCTTCTGCCGCTGATCCGTCAGAAGAAAGAGAAGCTGGTCCTCAAGCCCAACCGCGGCTACGGCGGAGAAGGGGTGATCGTCGGCGAGGAGGTTTCCGCTTCGGTCTGGGAGGAGGCGCTCAACCGGGCGGTTGAAAAACCGAAAACCTGGGTGGTCCAGGAGAAGGTGCCGATCGCCAAGGGATCGGTAATGATCTTAAGAGAAACGGGCAAGCCCAAACCGGAGGAATGCTACGTGACCCTCAGTGTGACCGCTACCTCCCGGGGGGTCGCTTTCGTGGGGCGCTGTTCCTCCGAGCCGGTCGTCAACATCTCCCAGGGAGGCGCGCTCGTTCCTGTTTTTCTCACCGGGAAGCGCCCTTAAGCCGAAAGGAACCCATTCCATTCAAGCCGTAACGATCACCCCGAAAGGGGAGCGGTGGCGCCGCAGCGGGCATCCCTGGATTTATCAGGGTGACGTGGAGGCGGGGCGATCCGCCGCCTCCGGCCAGGTGGTCCGGGTCAAAGCCCCCGGAGGGCGGCTGCTGGGCCAGGCTTTTTTCAACGCCTCCTCCAAGATCCGCCTGCGCTGGCTCACTGAGGATCCGGACCGGTCCATCGACCGGGCTTTTTGGAGTGAGCGGCTGGACAGGGCTCTTGAGCTTCGCGGCAGGGTGGTCCGGGACAGCACCGCCTATCGGTTAATCTCCTCGGAGGCGGATGGGTTTCCGGGGCTGATCGTGGACCGGTACGGGCCGGTCCTGGTTCTGCAGAGTCTGAGTCTTGGAATCGAGAAAAATCTGGACCTGCTGGTCGAGCTTCTGGTGGAAAAGGTTCGGCCGGAAGCCGTGGTGGCCCGCAACGATTCTCTGATCCGGGCTCTGGAAGGGATGTCCCAGGAGAAGAAGACCCTGCACGGCCAGTCCCCGGGGCCGGTCGAGGTCCAGGAGGGGGATCGCCGCTACCGGGTCGATGTCTGGGAAGGCCAGAAAACCGGCGCTTATCTGGACCAGCGGGAGAACCGTTTGAGGGCTCGGGTCTACGCCCGCGGCCGGGCGCTGGACGCCTTCGCCTACCAGGGGGGATTCAGCCTCCAGATCAGCGCCGGGTGCGCCCAGGTGCTGGCGGTCGAGGATTCGGAATGGGCCGTCGGCCGAATCCAAGAGAACCTGTCCCTCAACCAGATCTCCAACGTCCGGGTGGAACGGGATAATGCTTTTGATCGCTTAAAGAAACTGGATCAGGAGGGGGAGAAATTCGACCTGGTGATTCTGGATCCGCCGGCCTTCGCGAAATCCAAGGCCCAGATCGCCGGAGCGGTCCGGGGCTACCGGGAGATCAACCGGCGGGCCCTGCGGATCCTTAAATCCGGTGGGACCCTGATCACCTGCTCCTGTTCCTACAATGTTTCGGACGACCTGTTCATCGAAATCCTGCGGGAGGCCAGCCGGGACGCGCAGAGGCCGACCCGGCTGGTGGAGATCCGGACGCAGGCCCTGGACCACCCGATCCTGCTGACCCACCCGGAATCGAAATACCTAAAGTGCCTCGTGCTTGAGGCGGTTTGATGTGGATTCTGATCGCGCTGGTCTGCGCCTTCCTGACGGGGACCTCCGACGCGCTGGCCAAGCGGCTCCTGGCCGGGTTTGACGAGCGGGTCGTTGGCTGGGCTCGGCTCCTTTTCTCCCTGCCCTGGCTTCTCCTGTTTCCGCTGGCGACCGGCTGGCCGGCTCTAGGCGGCGATTTCTGGCGGCTGATGGGGGTCCTCGTTCCTCTGGAGATGACCGCCTATCTGTGCTATCTGCGCGCGATCCGGATCGCTCCCTTATCGCAGGTTTCCCCGTTTCTGGCGTTCACGCCGCTTCTGGCGGTCTTAAACGGCTGGCTGTTCCTCGGAGAGAAAGTGAGCGGGCCGGGGTTCGCCGGAGTGGCGGCGGTCACCGCCGGGGCCTACATCCTGCAGGCGGCCTGGATCCCCCACGGCCTGCTGGAGCCGATCCGGTCGATGTTCCGGGTCCGGGGGATCCGGCTGACCCTGGCGGCGGCCGCCCTGTACAGTCTGACCGTCACCCTGGGAAAGCGGGCGATCAGTCTGTCCAGCCCCACCGCGTTTCCTTTTCTTTACTTCTCGATCGACACCTTGGCCTTGACCCCGATCGCCTTCCACTACGCCCGGGAATCGGGCGGGATCCGGGCGGCGGTGAAGGCCCAGTTTCCTCTTTATCTGCTTTCCGGGCTGGTCACCGCCGCGGCCTTCTTCACCCACTGCCTGGGGATTCCCCGGGCGCCGGTGGCCTACTTCGTGGCGATCAAGCGGCTGAGTCTGCTGGTTAGCGTGTTGTACGGGGGACTGCTGTTTCGGGAAGAGGCGTTCCGGGAGCGGCTGGTCGGGACCTTCCTCATGCTCAGCGGAGCGATCCTGATCACCTTAACCGCGCGATGGTAGAATAAACTTCGTCATGCCTAAGTACACCGACCGACATGCCAGGGCCGGTCTGAAGGGGAAGCTGCCGTCCCTCGAGTGCTGGCCCAATGCCTATCCCGGCTATGAGGTGACCATCGAGATTCCGGAATTCACTTCGGTCTGTCCCCGCACCGGCCTGCCCGACTTCGGGCTGATCCGGATCCGGTACATGCCCAAACGCTGGTGCGTGGAGCTGAAATCCCTGAAGCTTTACATCCACGGCTATCGAAACCTGGGGATCTTTCAGGAGAATGGGGTCAACCGGATCCTGGCCGATTTCGCGGCGGCGGTCAAGCCGGTCTGGGCGGTGGTCTTAGGAGAGTTCAACGCAAGGGGCGGCTTGAAGACCATCGTGGAGGCCCGCTACCCCAAGAAGCGATGAGGCCATTTTTCCTATTCACTATCCACTATCTACTCGTATTCACGGTTCTTACAGGGTGCGCCCTCTGGCGCGCGCCGGCGGCAGCGCCGGGCGGCTTAGAGCAGATCAAACAGCAGATCCATTTGAAGAGGGCCGGGCCTTTAACCGCTGGGGTCGCCAAGGTGGAGATTACCCCGCCGGTCGGAACCCCTTTAGCCGGCTACTCCAAGCGGCGGGGAAGGCCTTCGACCGGGATCCGGGATCCCCTCTTCGTGAGGGCGCTGGCCTTAAGCGACGGGGAGGACCGGATCGTCCTGGTGTCGGCCGACCTGCTTCTTTTCCCGTTCCCTCTGGCGCAGGAGATCTTGAACGAAACGGCCCGGGGCTTGAAGATTCCAGCCCGCTCGGTGGTTTTGGCAGGCACCCACACCCATTCCGGGACCGGCGCCATCGCCCCGGGTTTCTTTTACGAGAAGGCGTTCGGCCGGTACGGCCCGGAGGTGACGGAAGGATTGAAGGGGCGCGTCCTCTGGGCGATCCGGCAGGCGGTGGAACATCCTCAGCCGGTCCGATGGGGGTTCGCCCGGTCCGACCGGCTTCTGGAGGGATGGGTCGAGAACCGGCGGAATCCTTCCGGCCCGGTCGATCCATCGGTGAATCTCCTGTGGCTGGAGTCGATGGAAGGCAAGCCGCTGGCGGTTTTGGTCAACGCCGCCGCGCACCCAACCCTGATGGATTCCCGGGATTTCCGGTTCAGCGGCGATTATCCGGGGGAATTGGCGCGCCTGATCGAATCGGCCTACCCCGGGGCCGTCTGTCTCTTTTTCAACGGGGCGGCCGGGGATCTGCGGCCCCGGGACGCGATCGGCTCCGACCCGGAGGAGCGGGTCCGCCGGTTCGGGCTGGCGCTGGCCGAAGGAGTGATCGGCTTGGCCAGCAGGATTTCCCTGAAGCTCCAAGGCGACGCGGCCTCCTGGGGTTGGCAGGTTCCTCTGCCTGCCCCCCAGATCTATTTAGGGCCGATTCCGATCCATCCGGCGATCGGCCGCTTAATTCGGCCTACTTCGATCTCTCTGAATCTGGCGGCGCTGGATCAGATCCTGCTGGTTCCGCTGTCGGCGGAGCTGACCTCAACGGTGGGACGCCAGCTCCGGCAGGTCCTGGAAGAAAGCGGAACTCCAGCGCTGCTGTTGAGCTACGCCAACGGCTATCTGGGATACGCGGTCACTCCTGAAGAATGGAAAACCCGGAGCTACGAGGCCTGGATGACCTGGTACGGACCGGGATTCGGCCCCTGGCTGATCGAGAAGATCCGGGAGCTGGCCGCCCTTTATGGGGAAAAGAAAACGTGAGGTTTCTTGCCTCCTGCCTCTTGCTTTTGCTGACCGGCTGCGCTCCGGCGACCCGCTCTTCGGTCCCGATCTACACGGTTCCTTCCGGCCGCCTGGTCTGGGCCGGGGATCTCCCGATTGTGATCCTCCGCGGTTCCCCTTACGACATGGGCTATCAGCACGGAGCCCTGCTTCCGCGCGAAGTTCGGGCCTCCGTCAAGAATGTGATGAAATTCGTGGATCGGCAAGCCGGAATTCCGTGGGTGGGTAAATGGAGGGCCCGGCGGGTCCTGGACCGGACCTGGCGGCAGATGGCCCCCTTCGTCCCGCTGGAGGCCAAGCAGGAGCTGCGCGGTCTGGCCGACGGGGCCCGGGTCCCCTTAAGGGATCTTCAGCGGGCGCACGCCCTGCCGGAGCTGATGTCGGCCACCTGCTCCAGCTTCGTCGCGGCGGATCAGGCCACCCAGGATGGGCGGCTTCTGCACGCCCGCAACCTGGACTGGGCGATCCAGTCCGACGTCCAGCGCTACTCGGCCCTCTTTCTTTGCCGCCCCAGCGGGCGGAAAGCTTTTGTGAGTGTGGGGTGGCTCGGGTTCATCGGGGTGATCTCCGGGATCAACGAGGCCGGAATCTCGGTGGCGGAGATCGGCTCGGAGACGGTCGACGTGAACTTGAAAGGGATCCCGATGCCTTTTCTGTTGAGGCAAGTCCTGGAGGAGTCCGACCACCTGGAACAGGCGGTCCGGATCGTCCGGACCGGGCCCCGGACCGGCGGCTACAACTACCTGTTCGCCGACGCCAAGCGAAAGCAGGCCGTGGCGTTGGAGACGACCCGGCAAAGAATAGCGGTTTTCTGGATGGGCCAGGAACCGGCGGTCCCCTACAGCTTCACCGTGCCCAACACGATCTGCCGGGCCGATTGGGCGCTGGATCCGGCGGTCCGGGATCTCCAGAGGGCTTCCAAGGGGAATCCGAAAAGGCCGGGGCTGGAGTCCCCGGTCGGATCCAAGGCCTACGACGTGCGCTATCTCGGGGTCGGGATCCTTCTCAAGCAGTTCCATGGGAGACTGGATCCGGAGATCGCCCTGGGAATCGCGCGGGCGGCGGCTCCGTCGAGCAATATCCAGAGCATCCTTTACGCTTACCCGGAGCTCTGGGTAGCCATCGCTTCCGGCCGCCGGCCGGCGGCGGCGGGAAAATATCGATACTTTAATCTGGAGCGGTTCTTCGGCGCCTCCGGCGGCTCAACGGGGCCGGAGTTGGCGTCTTAAGAATGAGTAGGTGACAATCTTCAGGTAAGGGGTGGCCAGGTAAGCGCTGTAATGCCCGGTAGGCAGAAGGATCAACCGGGGTCGTCCCATCGCCTGCCAGAGATCCAACGACCGGTTCAACCCCAGCACCCGGTCGAACAGCCCCACGATCATCAGCACCCGCTCCGGATCCACTCCAGGAGCGAACCGAATCGGCTCCGAAACGATCACCGACTCCAACCGGGTTAACGCCTCTTCTTTCGTCCATCCCTGCCGCTCCAGATAAGCCCTGCGCCGTTTCCGGATCGCCTTGTCCTGGGAGGTCATGATGATCCGCGCGATCCGTCCGGCCGGCAGGCCCAACACGTGGGCTTTCACCCGCGGCTCCACCGCCGCCAGGACCGAGGTCAGGATCGCTCCTAAGCTGATGGAGAAAGAGCCGATCCTTCGAGCGTCAATGGAAGGCTGCTCCTCCAGCCAGTCGATCGCCCGACGCAGGCCGATGATCGATTCCTGAAAATGCTTTTCGATATCCTGGAGATCCCGATCCGCCGAGAAGACCTCTTGGGGCCGGTAGACGATGACCGCGTGCAGGCCCCGCGCCGCGTAGAAGGCGGCGAACTCCCGGACGTACAGGTCGTTGCCGGCCAAGATCGGCGAGATCAGGACCGCCGGATTCTTCCCGGCCTCACCACTGCCCTCCGGCTGGTGGCTTCGGCTAGAGGAAGCCTCACCACTGCCCTCCGGCTGGTACCAATCGATCCGGATCGGCTTGAACTGAGGATCGCCGGGATGAACCAACCTCAGGCGCCGGATCTGGTAGCCGGACCGGGCCTCGACCGAATCAGGCAGACCCTCCAGCTTCAGCCGTTCGTACTGATAATGGGAAGTCAGGTCAACCGGCAGGGAACAGAGGGTTTGGACGCGGGACTTGGCCGGGAGGCCGGCGCATCCGGTCAGAAAAACCAGGAGCCAGAAGTGAAGGATGAACCGCCTGAATCGGACCATGATGTTGCTATGATATCATCATACGGATGACCCTTCGACTCCGCTCAGGGCAGGTCTTGGTGGCGCATCGGGGAGATCCGGCCCACGCGCCGGAGAACACATTGGCTTCGATCCGATCGGCCGTCAACCGCGGAGCCCGGGCGGTCGAGGTGGACGTGCGGCGGACGGCCGACGGGGTCTGGGTGGTGTTTCACGACGCGAAACTGCGAAGGATCGCCGGCGTTTCCGGTTCCGTGGCCCGGTCCCCCTGGAGCTGGCTGCGCCGCCTGGAGGCCGGGAGCTGGTTTTCTCCACGGTTCAAGGGGGAACCGATCCCCCGGCTGGCTGAAGTGCTGGAATTCTGCCGACGCAGGCGGGTGGGCCTCTTTCTGGATGTGAAGGTTTCCAAAGGGGAAGCCTCTCTTTGCCGGCTCCTGCGCCGGTTTGACCGATCGCTGGAGCGGGTCTGGGTGGGAGCGGGAACCTTGCCGAGTCTGCGCCGGTGGCGGCGGCTGCTGGGGGAAGAGGTGCCCCTCTTTGGGGTCAGCGGGTACCGGGTTTCCCTAACCAAACGAAGGATTGACCAGGCGCGCCGGCTGAAATTGAAGGGTCTTGCGGTTTACAAGAGATGGGCGACCCCGACCTCCATCCGCCGGGCGCGCCAAGCAGGGCTTCAACTATTTGTTTGGACTCTTCGAAGGCCGGCAGAATTGCGGCGGTTCGCGAAACTGGGCGTGGATGGAATGATGAGCGAAGTCTGGTGACTCCTTTCGATCTGATCGAGGAAGCAAAACGGCTGGTTCGGTTCAATACGACCACCTGGTCCAGCAACGCCGACTGTGCCGTCCAGGTCGGCTCCCTTCTGCGCAAGCTGGGGAGCCCTGTTTTCTACCAGGAGAGCCGGTCAGGAGAAGTCCTGTTTATGAACGTGGTCGGCCTCTTTGGAGCCGGGAAGAAGGCGCCGCTCTTGCTGACCACCCACCTGGATACCGTCGAGCCGGGCGATCCGAAACTCTGGACCCAGACCGGAGGGGATCCCTGGAAGTTGACGGTGCGAGGGGACGCTCTTTATGGCCTGGGGACCGCGGATACCAAGTTGGATCTCCTCTGCAAGCTGTGGGCCTTGAGCGCTTTCAAGCCGGGCGAGCTTAAGCGCCCGGTTCTTCTGCTGGGGACCTTCGGGGAGGAATCGGGTCTACGGGGAGCCGCCCGCTTCTGCCAGGGAGAGTTCCCGAAACCGGAGATGGCGCTGGTGGGGGAACCTTCCGAAATGACGCTGGTCACCCGGCACAAGGGGCTGGCAGTTCTGGAAATCCTGTTTAAATCCCGGGGCCTGCACCGGCCCTCCGCGCCCGAATGGGTCTATGAAGCCTCCTTCGAGGGAGCGGCGGCTCACTCCAGCACTCCGGATCTGGGCGTAAACGCCATCAACGCGGCGGCCGATTTCCTGCGGGAGGTTAACCCCAAGGCCCGCAAGCTGGCTCTTCTTTCCTGGACCGGCGGCGCTGGGCATAACCTGATCCCCGCCTCTTCCGCCCTTCGGTTTTCTCTGGGGGACCGGCCGAAGATGAGCTTCCGGGCCTCCAAGGGCCGCCGGGTGAAAGCCCAGCGCCTGCCGCCGGGCTGGTATTCGACCTTGCCGTGGGAGGATGCCCTCTGGTGCGTGGAGACGATGCGGGCCCTGATGGAACCGCAGTTGAAGCTTCGGGACCGGGATTTTCAGCCGCCTCACCTGACCTGGAACGTCACTCTGCTCCGAGAAACCAAAGAGGGCTGGTCCCTGGTGTTCGATCTGCGGCCTCTGCCGGGGCAGAGGATGGGGCGGATCATCCAGAGCTATGAGCAGAAGCTCTGGAAGCGCTTGGGGCATCCGGGTCCGGACTGGCAGTTCCATCTGGAACGGGACAACCCGGCGCTCGACCTGAAGCGGGACGCCGAAGTGGTGAAGACGGCCCTGTCCGCCCTGCGGGCGGTCCGGCTGCCGGCGAAGATGACCGCCAAGTCCGGCTGTTCCGAAGCGGGACTCTATTCCAAGATAGGGATCCCGGCGGTGGTGATCGGTCCGGGGCGGGCGGCGGGAAACATCCACCGGCCCAACGAATTCAACAGCCTGCGCCAGCTCAAAGGGGCCATCCGTTTTTATCAAGCGTTTCTTAAGAGGAGATGCCTTTAAATTACCCAGTTACCCAATTTCCCAGTTAACCAATGTTCTTGATCCGTCAGGCGGTCCGGAGCGATTTCCGGGATTTGTTCAAGTTGGCCCAGTTGCTGGACTCTTACAACCTGCCGGCTGACCCCCGATACGTCCGTCAGCTCCTGCGCGTCTCCGAGGATTCTTTCCGGGGCCGGCTTCCCAGGTCTCAGGCCAAATATCTTTTCGTGCTCGAAGAGAGGGATCGGGTGATCGGCTGTTCCTTAATCCTGGCCAAGCATGGCACCCGGGGCAAGCCGCACCTGTGGCTGGGCCTGGAGTCGGTCACCCGGCGCAGCCGCACGTTGGCCGCCCGCCGATCGCACCGGGTCCTTCGGCTGGGCTACACGGAGAACGGGCCGACCGAAGTGGGGGGCCTGGTGGTTCTGCCTGGCTACCGGCACCACTCCGAACACTGCGGCCTGCAGATCTCCTTCGTTCGCTTCCTCTATATGCGCATGCACCCGGGGCGGTTTGAGCCGGAAGTGCTGGTGGAGTACCGGGGGCCCATGGGGGTGGGGGGGCGCAGTCCCTTCTGGGAGGCGGTGGGCCGGGTCTTCACCGGGCTCTCCTACCGGAAGGCGGACCGTCTGTCGGTGCAGAACAAAGAATTCATCCTCGGTCTTTTTCCGAGGGAACCGATCTACTGCGCCCTCCTGCCAGAACCAGTCCAGCGGGCCATCGGCGCCATTCATCCGGCGGCCCAGCGGGCAGCCGCCCTTCTGCGCGGCGTGGGATTTCGTCCCCTGCCGCAGATCGAGCCCTTCGATGGAGGTCCTTACTACGCGGCCCGCCGGACCCGGATCCGGGTGGTCCGCCGGACGCGCAAGCTCCCGGTTCTCATCCTTGGTTCTTCCGCTCATCACTCGCGACTCACAACTCAAGACCCAAGACTCAAGACCCAAGACTTCTATCTGGTCGCAACCGAAGCCGGCGGCTTCTTCCGGGCCGCCCGGGTCCCGGCCCGGATCGCCGGGGGCCGGCTGCAGATCGGAAGGAAGGCGGCTCGCCTTCTTCGGGTTCAAGGAGGTGAAAAGGTCTATGGCTGTCGTTTTTAAGGGCAATTACATCGCGGGCCGGTTTATCCGTCCGGCTAAAGGAGAGTTTCTGATCAGTGAAGATCCGGGAGACCTGCTGGATCCGGTAGGGGAGCTCCACTTTTCGATGGAGCCGGTGGAGCAGGCGGTGGCCGCGGCGTTCCAGGCCTTTCCCGCCTGGAGCGGGCTTCCCCTCTCCGCTCGAATCGCCAAGCTGAAAAACTTCCAGCGGATCTTGGCCCATCGCCAACAGCCGTTCATCTGGCTGGTGGCCAAGGAGGCCGGCAAACCGCTGATGGAGGCCCAGCGAGAGGTGGAACGGCTCGGGGACAAGGTGGAGGAGATGGTGACGCTGGGCCTGAAGCGGATCCGTTCATTTTCCGTCCCCGTTGCCAAGGGGGTGACGGGAGAATGCCGGTACCGGCCGCTGGGTGTCCTGGCGGTCATCGGGCCGTTCAATTTCCCGGCCCACACCCCGGCCAGCCACATCGTGCCGGCCCTGCTGACCGGCAACACGGTGGTCTTCAAGCCGTCGGAATATACCCCTTTCGTCGGTCAATTTCTGGCGGAGATGCTGAATGCCGCCGGCCTGCCCCCTGGTGTGTTCAACCTGGTCCAAGGGGACGGCCGGGTGGGCGGCCAATTGACGACCCATCCGAAAGTGGCGGGGATCCTGTTCACCGGCTCCACGGCGACCGGCCAGGCGATCAAGTCAGCCACTTTACAGGAGCCGCAGAAATGCCTGGCCCTGGAGATGGGAGGCAAGAACGCCGCCCTCATCTTGGCCGACGCCGATTTGGAGCTGGCGGCTCGTGAGACAGCCCTGGCCGCCTTCTCGATGGGGGGCCAGCGCTGCAACGCCACCAGCCGGATCATCGTGGATCGCCGCGTCCTCAAAGGATTCCTGGAGCGGTTCCTGGAGAGGGCCGACCGGGTCCGGATCGGCTACCCGCTGGAGGAACGGACCCTCCTGGGGCCGCTGATCAGCCACGATGCGGCGGCCAAGTTCCAGCGGTACATGAAACTGGCTCCGGAGGAGGGATTCAAGACCCTGCGGTCCGGACAGGCCCTGGGGAGATGGGAAAAACGCCGGGGCTACTACGTGACCCCGGGAGTCCATCTGTGCGAGGTCCCCTCCCGGAATCAATCGATTCATTACCGCCGGGAGGAGATCTTCGGGCCGGACGCAGCGATCTACGCGGCCAAGAACGAGGAGGAGATGGTCGCCCTCAACAACGAGGTTCCCTACGGCCTGATCAGCTCGGTTTTCACCCGAAGCCTCAAGCGCTTCGAGCGGCTTTTCCCGAAGATCGACACCGGCATGATCAACTGGAACCGGGGCACGATCTTCTCCTCCGGGAAACTGCCTTTCGGCGGGACCAAGGCCAGCGGCTCTTTCAAACCGGCCGGGATCTTCTCCCCCTACTACTGCACGGTCCCGGTGGCGGTTCTCAAGGACACCCGCTCTTTGGACGAGCGATCCCTGCCGTTGTGAACGCGGTTCTTCTGGGGGATCCCTCGAAGTTCCATATTCGACAGGGAGGCAACCCCCATACCCGGGACCGGTTCGGGCGCCGCAAGCGGGTGGATCTTCCCCAAGCGGTCGCCCAATGGGAGAACTTGAAAACGATTCTGGAAAGTCACGGGGTCCGGGTCCATCTGGTTCCCGCGGTGGAGGATCAGCCCGGGCTGGTTTTCCCGGCCAATGCCGGTTTCCGGCATGGAGAGATTTTCTACTTAAGCAACCTGAATCCGGGTCGGGCCGGGGAGAAGGAGCATTACCGGTCGATCTTAACCCGGCTGGGTTTTCCGGTGAAGGATCTGCCGGTCTCCACTCCGTTCGAGGGGGAAGCCGATTTCATCGAGGTGGGGGATCCCTCCGGAGATCCTGAGAAATCAGTCTATCTTTTCACTTATGGGAGCGTTCGGAAACCCGGCTGGTTGCCCCGGCTCGGGTTTCCCCCGTACCGGCGGGTTTATGGATTCCGGTCGGACCGGCGGGCTTTCTCCATGTTGGAAGGGATCGTCCGGCCTCGGGAGGTGATCCTTCTGGAGTTAATCGACGAGGCCCATTATCATGGCGACACCGCCCTGTGCTCTTTTGGGCCGCGGAAAGAATTCCTACTGGTTTACCTGGAGGCTCTTCATCCGAGTTCCAGGGCGGTCCTGGGGGGCCGGTTCCGGGACCGGCTGATTCCGCTCAAGCCGCCTGACGGCCGGGCCTTCGCCGCCAACAGCTTTCAGATCTCCACCCCCTACTTTGGGGAGACCCGGTTTGTTCTGCTGATGCCGGATGGGCTGACCGAAAATCTTTACACCCGGGTCCGCTCCTTGGGAGTGATCCCTTGTCCGGTGGATGTTTCTGAATTTATGGAGAAGGGCGGGGGAGCAGTGAAGTGCATGTTGTTGAACCTGGGAGAGCTGTGATGATGCGATTGGACCGTAGGGAATTCTTGGGATGGATGACGAAGGGACTGATCGGCCTGGGTCTCTGGAAAGCGGCCGCTCCTTTGCTGGCCTCGGAGCTGCCGACGGCGCCCGCGCTGCCGGTTCGTCCTTTAGGGCGGACCGGCCATTCGGTGACGCTGTTTGCCTTGGGAGGAGAGGGGATCCTGCGGACCAGCGGGCGGATGAAGGAGGCGGTTCCGGTGATTCGCCGGGCGCTGGAGCGAGGGGTCAATTACTTTGACACAGCGCCCGCCTATCAGCAGAGCCAGGATTACCTGGGGGAGGGGCTTGAAGGGGGCCGGGACCGGATCTTCCTGGCCGCCAAGACCCATGACCGGACGCGGGACGGCTCCCTGCGTCTCCTGGAGGATTCCCTGCGGCGCCTGCGGACCGATCACCTGGATCTCTGGCAGCTCCACGATCTAAGAGAGATGGAGGAGCTGGATCAGATCTTCTCGGAGAATGGGGCGATCCACGCTTTGGAGAAGGCCCGGACCGAAGGGCGGGTCCGATTCCTGGGGATCACCGGTCACACCGACCCGGCCGTCCTCACGGAGGCCTTGCGCCGGTACCCTTTCGACACCGCGCTGGTTTCCATCAACCCGGCCGACCGGGAGCGCCTCTCCTTCATCGAGGAGTTCCTGCCGGCGGCCCGGCAGAAGGGAATTGGGGTAATCGCCATGAAGGTGTTGGCCCACGGGATGCTTCTGGAGGATCCGGTCCGGCTTTCTCCGCAAGAGGCCATCGGCTACGTCTTGAGCCAGCCGGCAGTCAGCACCGCCCTGATCGGCTGCTCCACTCCCGAAGAGGTGGATCAGAACGTCAGGGCCGCGCTGGAGTTCCAGCCGCTTTCTCCGGCCGCCTTACAGGGGCTGGAGCAGCGGGTCGGGCCGTGGGCCCGGCAGTTTGCTTATTTCAAGAGGGCCTGATCATGGAATTTCGCAATCTGGATGAGCTCAGGCGAATTGCCGGAATGCTGACCGAGTCCGATTTCGAGAAAGCCGGCTGCCGGTGGGAGGCTTCAGGCAATCAATTTACCCTGGAGACTTCCCGCCCGCCCACCGAACCGCTCAAGGGCGGGGGACTCTTTCGGAAGCGAGAATCGGACTGGCTCCCGTGCCGTCTGGTGATCCAAGGCGTGAAGGGAATCTCCCTTTGGGAAGAGTACGATGTCAAACCCCCTTTGGCCGGTTTGCTGGAGGCCGGGCCAGCCGGCCCTGGGTTCCGAATCCACCTGCGTTCCGCCCACGGCCTGCGCGTGGATCTGGAGCTCGACCGCCTGGAAGGCCATCTCTTTGATGTGGCAGGATAAAGTTTATGAAGCGATTTTCTCTTCGGTACAAAGCCTGGAAAGAACTCTTGGATTTCTCCCAGCGGCTGGCCCTGGCCGGCTTGAAGGCCCAAGGGTTCTCGAGAAAAAGGGCCTGGGAGATCTGGTGTCGGCGCTGGGAAAAGCGGCTTAAGGAGCATCAAGCGGCGAACCGGCGAGTGGCCAGACGGTTGCCGATTCAGGTGGACTTCTTCTTTGCCCGAGGGGCCTATCAAAGGCAGGCTCTCCGTCGGGCTCTCGAGGTGAGGTTGGGCCGTCGTCGGGTCCGAGTGATTGCCCCGGAGGATCTGATTCTTCACAAACTCCTTTCGGATCGGCCGATCGATCGGCTGGATGTACATTCCATTCTGCAGGAACAGAGAAAGTCACTCGATCGAAGATATCTGGATCGATGGGCCGATCGCCTGGGTCTTCGGAAAGCGTTGAAAGAGGCGCTCCAGGATTCCCGATCCGGTTAATAGGAATTCAATCCTATATTTCATAACTATTTGAAACGAATAAAGTTGCAATTTATTTTTTTGGGGCTATTGACGGAAACAGGAAGGAGCGGGTATACTTTTTCTACCAGAGAAAAATTGCCGATGAAGTCGACATTTTTTTACCCCCGAATTTTAGCCCTTTCACTAACCCTCTCCCTAAGTCTGCCCAGCCCCGCCCTCGCCCTGCGTCCAATGGAGCCGGAACCTGGCAGCCGGACCCGTGCTGGCCTCGAAGAGGCCCTGGAGGCCGGCCCCCCTCAGAACAGACCCGCCCGCCGCACCGCCGGGCTGGAGGAGGGGAACAGTAGGAGCTCTTTCCAGAAGTTCGTGTACTTCTTGGCTGGACTGACGGTTGGCGTAGCGGGAACAACACTGATTTTTAACGCGCTTCGTCAACCTGCTCCGCCACCTCCTGTTCAAGAACCCCCTACTCTCGTTCAAAAGCTCCCGGCTCCTGTCCCAGAGTTCCCTGGGGATGCGCCGAAAGTGCCTCGCCCTCAGAAAGGCATTCCCTGGGTGCCAGGTCTTGGTAAGTCCATCGATGCTGGGAAGGCGTTTCCCGTCATCGAAGAAAAGATAAAAGCAGGAGGGGTCGTTCTTCTGGGAGAAATACACTATCTGGCTCCTTCACATCAGGAATATTTTATTGAGACGGTTGAAAAGCTCATAGAACATGGTGTGCCCTTTACCATTGCTCTGGAGCTTCCTCCGAGTGTGGAAAGAATGCTCAGAGAGATGGGCCTTGAGGCTTTTGCGTCTTCCAGTTTTGACAAACGTTTCGATTATACGGTGCCGGTGTTTGAAATTTTAACGATCGCAAAGAGGCATAACATTCCAGTTCTGTTCATGGATGCAGATCTAAAAGGTCCATCTGGTCCTGTCAATAGGGACAAAACGATGGCTTCGCGCCTGCACAACGCCCTCCGAGGGAAGGGAATTTTGGCTGTTGTCGGGGCAAGTCATCTTGGACCCGTCTCGAAATTCTTAATGGAGGAACATGGGGTCGGTAACATGACCCGGATGTCAATGGCAGTGAAGGATGGGGACAACACCTCATTCGATTATCGAATCGAAGGGCTTCCGCGGCTCACGATTCAGAGGGCCCAGCTTAATGCCCTCCTAAATAATTCCGGGGTCGCTTCTCTTTTTAGGGAAGTGTCGGCGGCCTCCAACCGGAAGCAGATAGACTTCTGCCTCATTAAATTGGCCGGAAGGCCAGCCGTTCGCTTTAGAAGGCTAGACAGCAAACCATTGGCTGTTGCTTATTACAACCATGAAAACCAGATTGTTTTTAAGAGGCTCGACCCGAAAGATTATCGCACGAAAGAAGGATGGGTTTCTTACCGAGTCGGAGACCTTCCTGTTCGGGAGACTAGTTACGAGGGGCATCTTTACGGAGCGGAGGAAACCGTACTTTTTCTTGAGGACGATCGTCGGAGGGGGTTGGTGACGGACCTTGACCCCATTGTCCTGAAAGATGGGGGGAAGACAATAGAGCTGAAGGTGGTGATTGTTGACCATGAAACGTCCTTACTCCAACTCCGAGGCTTAGTTAAGGCCGGGCTGGAGGAGGCGGAGAGGGCCGGTTCGGATGAGGAGATTCAGAGAGTGCTTGGCGTTGTGAATGTGGGAATCCGAGGAATTTTCCACACTTATCCTGTGTTTAAACTCACCATGGAGAGATTCCTGTGGGGGGAGATCTCTTTGGCGGAAGCTGTGGATCTCTCCTCAGGGGAAGTGACGGGTCGCGATATCCTTGCCGCCGTCGATGCGAGCGCTAGAGGAAAAGAAGCTGATTTCAAACGAGTCCGGATGAGCAGGGACGCTGCCCTTTCGAGATTGGTAGCTGCTTGGGAAACGGTCCGCCATGGCTTGGGTCGGGGTGGATTTAACGCGATCGCGGGCTTGCTTAACCTGTCAGCGACAGAAGAGGAAGCCCTCCGCATCTTCGCTAACACGGAGCCCGGAGTGACCGAGGACCAGGCCCAAGTGATCTTGGCTGATGCGAAAACCCGTGCGCAGCGTGTTCAACCACAGGAGCCAACCGCCGCCGGGCTGGAAGAAGGGGCGGTGGAGATTTACCGGGGGTTGTTTAAGGAAATGGGAGAGGGCAAGCTGGGGGAGCTGGTCAGCGATCCCAAGATTGGGGCGCGGCTACAGACCGGGGAGAACATCACGATCGTAGTCGATGTGGAGAAGGCCGCCAGTGCCCAGGGTCCAGTCGGGCGGCTCTTCTTCCAGGAGGGAATGACGATTCCTTCGATTCTGTCGATGATTCAGAATCGGATTCCGCTGTCTGATCTTTTGCAGGGGGTCGAACGTCAGCTTTCCGAGGAGGGGGCCGGGAAAGGGGACCTGGCCCTGTTGGATCCGGCAGTGGTGGAATCCGCTCGCAATCAATGGGACGATCTCTTTAAGCAGGACCGCTATTCGATGCCAGCCATCGAGATGACGGAGGAGGCCCTAAAAACTCTGGAGGCCTTGGTCGAGAGCCGTCCGAATGTGGCGGCGGCCTTCCTGGCTGGCATCTTAAGCCAAAAGGGACTCGTCACCATCGTCGCCTTAGGAATCCAGGAAGAGGCCGGCAAGCTTCGTCTCTACATCTACGCTTGATTCCTTCCGTTTATCAGCGGGCGGTAGCGGCGGCGCGGGGCCGTGGCGGGGAAAAGATCCGGATGGAACAGGTGGGCGAACAGCTCCAGGCCGTCCACCAGGCGCGGGCCGGCCCGATGGAAGAGGCCGGTGTCCACGGCGAACACCCGGCCGCGCTTGACGGCGCTTAACCGTTTCCAGCCGGGGCGCTGGGTCAGCCGCCGTTTTTCCTTGATCGCCTGCGGGATCGAATAGCTGCAGGGCATCACGATGATCACCTCCGGGTCGTAGGCCCGGATCCGCTGCCAGCTCAGCCACACCGATTCCTTCCCCTCGCTGCCTAGCCCGTCGATCCCTCCGGCTAAGCGGATCATCTCCGGGACCCAATGCCCGGCCGCCATCAGCGGCTCCAGCCACTCGCAGCACCAGACCCGGGGCCGGTGGGTCGCCTGAGGGAGCTTCTCCTGGATCCGGCTGATCCGCTCCTGAAGCTGATAGGTCAGGCGGTGGGCCGCCTCTTCCCGGCCGGTCAGCAAGCCCAGGTGCCGGATCTCCGAGAAGACGGCATCCAGCCGCTGGGCCTGCAGAGCGACCAGTCGGGGTTTGGGAGAGATCTGGCGCAGGGCGGCCGACACCTCCGGGTGGGAAGCGGCGCAGACGGCGCAGACATTCTGCGTGATGACCAGATCCGGCTTGACTCTTTTGAGACGGTCGAGGTCGATGGTGAACTGATGGGCTCCTTGAGCGCGGAGTTTCAGGACCGCTTGGTGGATTTTCAGGCTGTCCTGGCCGGCAGCCACCCGGGCAGCGCGGCTGAAGACGACGGTCGGCTTCCGTCTGACCTCTGGAGGGTAGTCGCAGTGCTCGGACCGGGCCACCACGGATCGCCCCGCTCCCAGCGCATAGAGCATCTCGGTGGCCGTGGGAAGCAGCGAACAGATCCGCATGCCTCTTATTATACACGAGTCATGCAAAACCGTTCGTGCTGATCCTGAGCAAAGTCGAAGGGTCGA
>CAYJTC010000026.1:0-20418 GCA_964372955.1 uncultured Planctomycetia bacterium
AAAATCCGGACATCCTCTTCCCGGACCGCCGACGGCTCGATGCCGCGCAGGGCAGCGATAATCTGGGCCATCAGGCCGAACGGAAGCTGCTCCACCACCTGCTCAGTGACTCGGTCGCTGATCCCCCGGGCCGCCCGGTCGAACATCTTCATCGCGGCATCTTTCTCACCGGAGTAATATTCCCAGAAGAAAACGCTCTTCCCGGAGGAATCGGCAGCGACCGGGAACAGCATATCCGACACTTGATCCGCCGTCACCCGCTCCGGCAGAACGATCACCCAGGCATTGCCTTTGCCTAACCGGGCCGGCCGGCCGGCCATCTCGGCCAGGATCGGGTGGTCTTTTGCGTGGGCCTGCGCGGTCGGCCAGGAAACCACCATCACATCGAGATGCGGGCGCCGGTCCAATCCCCAGTCCCGGACCATCCGAGTCACCGGCGTCTCGGTGAGGATCTCCGGAGTGGGGACTCCCGCGGTCGTCGAGGAGACCGGGCTCGAGGCGGAGGTGCGCGTCTGCTCCGCGCCGGCCGAAACGGCTCCCATCTCTTCCAAGAGAGCGCTCGCCACCGGTTCAACGAAGAACCGCTGTAGGTAGGGAGAGTAGCGGTCCGGCTCATCCCGGACGCCGCTCACCAAATCCGGCGCGCTCACCACGGAAAAATCGACCGCTTCTTCTATCCGGCCTTCCTGACGCGCCTGATCGAACTGCCCCTGAAACCGGCTCCATTCCTCCGGCGTGAGGCGGTAGAGGTACAGGTGGGTGATGTGCGAGTTGTGGGTCACGAAGGGCTCCGGCGCCTTCATCCGATAAATCCCCTCTTCATCGTAGCGGTCCGGACCGGTATGGTCCTGAGTCGCCACGAAACGCCACAGGCCGCCGCTGCCGGGGATCGGATTTTTCACGGGATGGAGACGGGCGGGATTCAGATCCAAAGCGGTCTCTTCCCGGCCCTCCGTCACCGCGGTCCCTCTCTCGGTGACGCCCAATTCCCGATGCCCACCGGCGCTCGTGCTCAACTTTCCGTCCCTGTCCTGGCGCTGGAGGATCCATCGGCCGTCCGGCGTCAGGAACAAAACCGCCGACCCGTCGTGCCAGTCCCCGTCCCGCTTGATCGCGTGAAACGCCTTGACGGAATCGGTCTCTTCACCCTTGGCGGTCAGCACCCGGAAGAAACTGCGCCATCCGCCGCCCTGCGGGAGGGTTGGGCCCAACTCCCGCATCGCCGCAAACAGATCGTTCTGCGTTTTCCCCTGGGAAGCGGCCCATTGGGTCAGTTCGGATACCGAAAGGGATTCGTCGGCGCGCATTCTCTCGGCCAATTCGGCCGGAAACCCTTGCGCCTGCTCCGCGCCCGCGGCGGTGGTTTGCGCTTGCGGAGCGGCCTGCGGCTCCGCCTCCTCCCGGGCGCGGGCCAACGCCCAGGCCTTCAGCATCATGGGATCGAACCCGTGCCGCCCCTGCCGGCGCTGCTCCAGCAGCGGGTCGAGGAGCTCCCCGTTCTCCTGCATCCGCGGGATCGGCAGGTTCTGGTGCACCGCGGAGGCCTCGTCCCAGTGCCCCATCGTTTCCCGGAGCTCCTGCAGCGGGACCACCAGCTGGTTCATCTGATGCATCCGGGCCCGGAACGAACGGTGATGGCCGGCGATCTCCCCGACCAACCGCTCACGAATGGGAGTCCGCAGGGCTTCCGGCAGATTGCCATCGAAGAGGGTCTCCATCGCTAGGAACCCGGCCAACACCCCGCCCACGCCACCCTCGAGATCATCTTTTTCGCCGCCCAGGCGGCCCGCCATCTCTTTGAACCAACCGGAGGTTTCCGTAAGCGACTTCACCATCCCCGGCAATACCCTACCCTTCTTAATCGCATGCCGAAGGTTGTGCCGGAGGGAAGCATGAAAAGCGCCCCATTTCGCCAGCGCGGGGGCCACGTCCGCCGCCGCCTTCCGAGCGGCGAGGACGTTGCGGACCGGATCGAGCTCCCGGGAGGCATTGGCCAGGGTCCATGAACTGCTGCTGTCCATCCACTCCTCCAAGCGGAGCAGTTGCCGCCGGCCCTCGTCCACCGCGGCCCGCTGGGTCTTCGATAGAGAAGCGGATTTCAGCCCGTAGAGGATCCCATCGGCCGCCACCCGCGCCTTCTTGATCGCGTCGGGAAGACCGGCAAGACCTTTAAACGCGTCGGTGGTCGCCGCGTCCAGCTGGGGATTGCCAGCCGCATTCAATCCTTTGGTGGCCGTTTCGGCCACTTTCAAGATTTGATCCCCCAGGGTCTTCTGGTTCTCCTGCTGCAGCAAGACGGCCACCTGGTTAAGATCTCCGATCTCCTTCTGGGCATCGCCGATGGTCTGCTGGACACGGTTCCCCTGGGCGGCCAGCAGCTGTTCCATGCGGGCCGTCACGGCCGGGGCGTTCAGGAGCTTGTTCGCCTCCGCGGCGAGCCGCTCCAATTCCTGGCGGGAGGAGGGAACCGCGTCGGTGGTGGCCCGGTCCGCCTGGCGGGCGAGCCCCCGGACACGCTCCTGCATCGCGTCAAACATCAGCTCCGCGGCGTCGGGATCCAGCAAAGCCCCCTCTTCCCAGGCGTTGACGAGCTGCCCCGGGATTCCGGTCCCCCCCACCCGCCCCATCCACATGCCGTTCGAGAGCTGGGGCGCTATCTGGTACGGGATATTGGGGGCGCCCGAGGAGAGCGGCCGGTAGCGCAGCTGGAGCCAGTCAAAGACCCGCAGACCGTACATGTTCTCGATGAGCGTGTAGGGCGTGGAGAGAAGCCCACCTAGGTATTCCGATTGGGCGTCCGCCGCGCCGTTCTTCTCCACCCTCACGATCCGGCCGTAGCGGTCGGTCACCAGAACGACCTCCTCCTTCGCGCCGTCCAGCACGACAACAAACCGGTCCCGCGCCCGGATGGCCTCTTTCACCTGGGGCGATTTCTCCCAGAGCCGCTCCACTCCGCGGACCTGAAGGTTCGCCGGCTTCCGGCCCGCGACCGAGAGGACTCCGCGGTGCAGTGAACCGGGGCCGGTCAGAAGCGGGTCCCGGAAAAGCTCCTTGTGCGCCCGGGCCAGCGCCAGCCCGGCCGCCAGGGAGGCGGCCCGCTTGGGGGCCTCATCCAGCTGGCGAAGCTCGGCGGCGAGGTGGATCATCAGCTGCTCGGCGATCATCGCCGCCGGCGGCAGGGGGGAGCCGGTCGGGCTGGAGGCGCGGCGCCGGCCGTACCGTTCCAGCCAGAGCTTGTCCACGATGGAGGCGTAGCCGGACAGGGTGTCCTCCGCTTTGGTCAACAGCTCCAGGATCGCGTAGGCCCGCCGCAACGCAAGAAGGTTGAAGACGGAGATCTTCGCCTCTTCCGGCGACATCTTCAAGATCAGCATGATCTCCATCACGGAGAGGGCCGGGTCCTCCGCCGGCAGGGAGCCGCCGATCAGCCAGAGAGACCAGCGGAAATAGCTCAGGGCCTCCATCCAGGGCAGACCCGCGGTCAGCCGGCGGACGTTCCGGTCCCACAGGCCGTCGAACTGCGACACATCACGGCCCTCCAGATCGGCCAGGATCCTCAAGTCCCGGCTGTAGGGGGTGCCGCTCAAACGAAAGAAGAGGAAGACCCCGGCGGCGACCGCGCCGATCCCCAGAGGGAGGGCGATCATCCAGAGCAGGGGCAACGCGATCATCCCGATTTCCGCCATGCTGAACAGGATCAGGGCGCTGAGCAGGGCCGCCGCCACCCCCATCCAGGGCCAGTTGCGCCCACCGCTGGTCCGAAAAGCCAGCACGCCGACGTTCGCCGCGGAGGACCAGAGGAAGGCGATGATCCCGAAAAAGAGCCCACCCAAGATGCCGGGCCCCGTGTAGAGGAAGCCGACCGCCAACGCGACGGCCAGGAAGGCCAGCCCCACCCGCACCGTCCAGCCGTTCCAGCGGCGGGCGCCCAGCAAACTGTAGGCCAGGAACCCGGCCGCCATCAGGCCGGCCCCGATCGCCACCGTCGCGGCGATCGCCACTCCAGGCGGCGCGGCGGCGGCCAGGCCGAAGAGGGTGAGAGAGGCCGTTATCGCTCCGGCGGCGGCCAACACTCCCACCACCAGCCCCCGGAACCCGCGGCTCGATTGGGTCATCGCGGCCGCCAGCAGGCCGGCCCCGATGCCGATCGCGATCCCGGCCACAGGGCCCCAGACGACGCTTGCGATGAGGCCCAACCCCAGCCCGGTGAAGAGGCCGGCGCTGAGCCGGTGGCTCCAGGATTTCCGGTCGTACAGGTGGGCCCCCATCTCACCCCTCTTGAAACCAGACGATAGGTTCCGGGTGGCGGCCATCGCCTTTTTCTGTCGCGCCGTCTCTTTGACAATCAGATCCTCGCGGGCCTCGGGGGTCAGGTCAGCCGGGAGCTCCCCGTTGCGCCGGTTCCGGTCAATGATCCCTTCCGCCCGCCGCCGGGCAAAGGCGTCATCCTCGGCGAAGCGCCAGAGGTTGGCGATCCCTTCGGTTGTTTCCCTGCCGTTGATCCAGCCGGCCCCCAGGTTCGACTCCGGGTCGAGCTGGGCTTTGTAGAAATTCCCGGTGTCGGGGTGAAGGGGGGATTCCTTCAGCATCGCCAGATCGAACGGAAGCACAGTCCGGTTCGCCTCAACATCCTCCAGGTAGGTGCGCACCAGGATCAAGCCCATCTCCTCCTCGCTCAAACCGGTCAGGACCGGCATGACACCCCCTTCGGTCATGCGGGAAAGGCCCTGCAGGTATTTCAGGGTGCGGTGGCCCCAGTGCTTGGTCCACTCGTACGGCACTCTGAGCAGCGTGACAAACGGCTTGAGGAGATCGGTCCATTTGAAGCCGTGGGTCAGCTCGTTCTGCGGCTGCACCTTCCGCTCGGAGTCGAGATGGTGCATCCCCTCGGCAATCGTGTGGTCCTTTAATCCCGCCAGCAGGTGCTTCGCGGCCTCGCCGGCAAAGCGGATCGCCTCCTCGGCCAGGGGGAGCAGGGCTTGCTCCTCCGGAGTCAACGGCTCCCGGCCGAGCCGCTGCTTCTGCCGCGCCAGGAAGGCCCCGCGCAGATCCTCCGGCGTGATCTGCCGGTTGAGCTCCAGCTTTTTCCTTTGAAGGAAATCCAGCAGGGGGGTGGGAGCCCCCTGGATGAAATAGGCGAACGGCGCGCCGGAAGCCACCTGCCCCAGGAAGAGGGGCATGACCCCCTGCCCGAAGGCCTTGAAGAAGCGGTCCGTCCCCGAGAGCCCTTCCGTCTCCAGATCGCCCCGGCTGTTGAAAAAGCTGGAGGTCAGATCCGGGGAGTGCCCCATCGGATATTTTCCGCCGGTCAGACGCTCGAAATGCAGCTTGGCGTAGTCGCCCGCCATCCGGCGGCGCGCCTCCTGCCCGATCCGGAGGTGCTCCAGGGGCTTCAGCTCTTCCTCCGAAAAGAGGTGGTACTCTTCCTCCTGTTTCCAATCCGGATAGCCCACCTTCAGCTCGATCCGCCGGTTACCCTGATCGTCCTGGCTCTCGACAAGTTTCACATTCAACTTCAGCTCTCCGAAGCCGACCCACCCGTCTTTGATCGCCGCCAGCTTTTGTCCCTTGGATTGGCTCTCAGGGTCTCCTCTCATCTCAAAGCGGGCGCTGGAATACTTTGGTGAAAGCCACAGAAAGGTCCCTTGCCCGCCCTTCCCGGCCTCCACCGTGTAGGGAAGGGCCAGACCCGGAACGGCGCCGATCAGGTAGGTGAGGAACCTGCCGTCCGCCCCGTTGAAGGAGGGGGGGACATCGGTCTTGAGCTGGTTGTCCAGCTTCCGGTCCTCTCTCTCGGCCTTCGCGCCCGGTTTGGAATAAAGGTCCCTCACCGCGACGATCGGCGGGTTCCGGCCCATGCCGGTCCAGCGCTCCAGCTCGGTGTCCTCCATCAGCCGCCAGAAGACGCGGGAATGCCAGCGGATGTCGGTGCCGGCCAAGTGCCGGTGGATCATGGACTGCAGCTCTTCCTGCTTGTAGATGATCCGCCCGGCCCAGTGGATCGGGGAGAAGACAATCCGAAGGCCGGTCCAGAGGATGTACTTCACCACGTTGTCCCCCTTGTACCAGCGGCCCTGCTGCTCCTCGATGTTGAGCAGGTTGACCTCCGGCTCGGAGAGGGTCATCACCTCACCGGAGGAGTCCCGGACTAGGAAGAGGATGTCGAAGAGGCCGTGGAGCCGCGCGAACTCGGCGTCCAGCTTATCGATCACCCTCCCGAACACGGAACCCGTGAGGAAATTCAAGCGCCGCTGGGAACCTTCCCCCTCCGTGAGGAAACGGGGGATCCTTCCGGAAACACGCTTGAACAAATCCCCCAACAGCCACCACAAATTCACGGCCCGCAGCAGCCCCCAAGTGAGCAGGGCCGGGAGCACATGGACAACCAGGATCACGCCGCCGATGATCGCCCAGGGATGCGCCTGGATAAAGGCCTGCAGGCCGACCACCCCACCCAACCCGCCGATCATCGGCAAGAGCCCGGGGAACAGCAGCAGCAGCAGCAGGACCTCGGGAGCGAAGCGGGCGATGTTGGCCAGATGCGACACCTTTCCGTCCCGCAGAAAACCAATGACGTTCAGGATAAGAAAGGGGGCCGCCGCGGCGCTCAAGACCACCGCCAACGGCAGCATCCCGGGCACCCAGGCAGCCAGCCCGGCCATGGCGGCGAGACCGATCCCGTAGCCCTGGACCCGTTCCAAGTCCCGGTCGGAGAAAACAGCCCAGAGGTTGATGACGAACCGGATCCCCATCACCGCCAGGATTAAGGCGGGGGCCCAGGCAGGCAGGCCGGCGACCAAGCCCACGAGTATCGCTATCAGGAGCCCGAAACCCAACGATGAGGAATGGCGGACGTTCGGGTGGGCGGAAACAAACTCCATCAGGCCGCGCATGATCATGGAAAAGACATAGCCCAACACCTGCCAGAAGACCCCCACCGGCACGAAGACGTCGTTGAAGGCCTGGACCGCTTCCTTGTAGAGGGTGGTGAGAATGCCGGGCGCGGCGGCCTCACCGTAGACGTCTCGCAACACGCCGGCGCGCTGGGCATCCCCTTTCGCCCAGAAGGTGAACCCGCCCATCGTGTAGGAAACCAGTCCAAAACCCAGAAAGCCAAGGAGCGCCGCCGCGGCCATGCCCCAAGCCACGGTAAATTCGGGGATCCCAAAAAAGGCGGGGGTCACCCAGCTCTGCGCCAAAAGCCATCCGAAGAAGGTCCCCGCCGCGGGGAGGAACCAGATTCCCAGAACGACCGCCCCCACCACGACCGCTGCCGAGACCACCCACCAGATCCCCCACCTCGGAGGGCCGTCCGTTCTCTCTCCCGCGAGCCGCATCGGCAGGAAGAGCAGGTGCGGCACGAAGAGCCACGCGAACTGGATCAGCTTGCCGGCGTAGGCGAGGGCCAGCAGCGTGGCCCGGCCGCCCAGCGCCGCAACCACCAGCCATTTGACCGCCACCGTGGTTCCCAACAACTCAACGGAGGTTCCCAGAGCGGCGGCGACCGCCGGAGCGGCCCACAAGAAAAGGGCGCCCGCCACCAATCCCGCCACCAGCAGCCCCCCGGCTCGCCCGCCGGGGAAACGGTCCAACCCCACCCACCGGTCAATGAAGACGAAGGCCGCCAATGGAAGGACAATGTGCAGGGCGGTGATCCCAATGCCGAAGAGGACCAATGGAACGCCAAAGAAGGTGAGGGTACCGGTCCCGCCGATCGCCACCAACCCCATCCACATGAGGGGCAACAGCCCCCACATGCCCCAGGTCTTGAGCGGCAGCCAGGGGTTCCAGTCCCAGATCGTCATGACGGGCCGGTTCCGTTTCTCAAGACCCCAGCGGACGCCCCAGAGCAATGGTCCGGCCAGGATAGGCAGCGCCACAAGAGCCACCGTGAGCAGCAGCGGCACCCCGAAGAAATAAGCGACGGCCAGCGTCAAGGGGGCGGCCAACAGTCCCCAGAGGGAGTGCCTCTTGAGGTCCGGGAGAAGGACCTCCTTCCAGACACTCTTTCCTTCCTTCCGGGCAGCAGCAACTTGTTCCGCCAAGTCTCCGCCGTAGCCCCGCTCCACCACGGTCCAGGGCCTCCAGTCGAGATGAATCGGAGGAGCGATCAGGGCTTTCGGCAGCGGTTTGTGGACCCGGCCGTACATCTCGCACATCTCATCCAGGTTGATCCATTTCCCCTGCCGCCGGTAAGCGACAGCCCGCTTGGCCGATTCCACGTACAACCGCTGGAAGAATTGCTTAAGGTTGCGGCCAGGGATTGTCAGGATGGCGTCGTCCACCTGGATCCCCTCCGCTAGGTTCCCATCCGAATCCTGCCCCTCGGAGAGCCGCACCACCGACTGCCCGATCAGCCGCCAGAGCCGCTCCACCAACGCCCAGCGGTGGTGGGAGATCTTGTCCCCGACCCGCAAGGTGACGGCGTAGGAAGTGGGTTGGGTTGGCCAGGGGTCACGGTCCGGGTCGGGCAGCTGCGCGGCAGCCCCCGGCTGCAGCTCCTCGAGCGTGCGGCGCACTTGCCTCAACCACTCTTTGCCCTCGGCGTTGTCCTTCGTGAACTCCGTCCCCAGGAAGATCTTCCCTTCCAGCCGGCCCTTCCCCTTGACGGCGGGCAGGAGGTAGGAACCGATCCCCAGCGTCCCCTCGATGACGAGCTGCCGGACGTCATTGGCGGGGGCCGGGGCCCGGATGACCTCCAGGATGTTCCAGATCGCCCGCTCCTCCTTGCCCGGCAGGAAACGCCGCCAGCCGTTGGAGAGGATCCGGGCGCGCGCGCTCCAGATGCCTTCCACCATCTCCTCCAGGTGTTCCGGCTCCGGCCGGTCGCTCGCGAGCCCATACAGCCGGGCGACGCGGCCGTAAACCTCCGGGTCGTCCAGGATCTCGCGGATCGCCTGCTTGCCCGCGTCCTGGGTGGGAACACCGGCCGGGCCCCACGCCAGCAGGCCGGCCGCCCCTTGCAGCCGTTGGTGAATCGTCAGGGCCACGTCCCTCCAGTTCCGCTCCTCTTCCTTATCATCGGGCCGGTTGGTCATCGTGGCTTCGGCCGCCGGCCAGGAGGGGACCTCCAGGTTCAAATCCCTGACCGGGTCCATCCGCTCCACGTCCCGCAGGGCTTTGGTGAACTCGTTCTGACGGTAGCCCTCGGCCAGGATGGCGTCCAGATCCTTGCCCACATTGACGGTCTGCCGCTCCGTCGGCGGCGGGAACAGGCTTTCCTCGGCGCCGGCTGGGGTGGGCTTGGACTCCGCCTGTTTGGCGGCGTCGAATTGCGCCTGGATCTTGGCCAGCCGCTCCGTCTCGATCGCCTTATGCCGGCGGGAAGTCCACAACCACCATTTGAGGCCCCGGTAAGCCACGAACACGAGCAGCAGGTAGGGGACCGCCCAGCCGAAGTTCACAAAGAAGACGTGCACGAATCCTCGCGGCGGCTGCTGGAACTCCCCGCCCAAGAGGACCGGCGGACCGGCATTGACCTTGGCGGCCAGATCCGCCATACGGGCCAACTCCTCCTGGTAGCCCGGCTTCAGGCGGGCTCGGAGCTGAGGATCCATCAGCCACCGGTCCTCTTTCCGGTCCGAAACCACCATCTCTTCGGTCCAAAGGCCGAACCGGTTATTCGCCCGGAGGAGGTATTGGTCATACCCGAACGGGAACCCCGCCCCGAGCACCCCTCCCGTCTGCAGCGAGTGGAGCCCGTCCAGCCAAACCAGCCGGCGGTCCATGCCCCTGCGGGCGATCTCCAGCGCGCGGACCACCTCGTCCGCCTCCGTCTTGCGCGCGGCCGCCAACGTGGGGTGGATCTCGATGATGCCGCCGTCGAGAGAAAGGTTCCTCTCCCAAGGATGCAAGCCGCTGGGCAGCCCGCCCCGGATGCCGGGGATGGTCAACGACAAGCTTGAAATCCGGTAACTGAAGGTGCCGGCCGGGATCCCTTCCAGCGATATGAAGAGGCGCTGGGTCTCCCCCCGCCTCAAGGTGACCAGCGCCTCCCACTCGAACGCCTTGCCCAGCTGGTTGTGGTAGCCGTGCATTCGAACGGTGTAATGGCCGAATTCGGTGGTGCCGTGGTGGGTCAGATTGACCGGGAGGGTGATGCTCCGGTTCGCCGTCGTGTGCTGCACCGGCGGGCCGGCCAACTCCGTCTCGGCGAAGCCCTGTCCCACATAGAGGATCGGCAGGGGCCGGCTGGGGCCGATGCCGCTCTGCAGGTAGCCCTCGAGGTCCGAAAGGAAGGTGGGCTGCATCTGGACATCGCCGATGCGGGCAAGCTCCGCGGACCAGGCCCCCATCAGCGCCGTCGCCAAGCGGCGGTCCGGGTGGGCGGGGTTCTCCAGGATCTCCCGCAGCCGGTCTTGCGTGAGCCCAAGCGCGAGGGTCCTGGCCCGCCCCATCTGCTCCCGGCCCAGTCCCTGAGCCAGAAGGTCCGGGGTGGAAGGGACCAGTGCCCGCTCAAAGAGAAGGTCCAGCAGCGCGCGGTCTTCCGGCCGGGCCGCGGCCCCCGCTTCCAAAGCGCGGCCGACGGTCGGCAGCCGTCTCATCCATTCGGCGGCGGCATGCAGGGTATCGGAGCCAAGGACCGCCCCCTTGCCCCAACGGATGTTGCGCGGGAGATTGACCGGGGATTCCGACTGGGCAATCTCCTCGACCCGGCGGAACACCCCTTCCGCCCCATCCAACGGGATGGTTTCCACGAAAAGACTCCTGGCGGTGGAGCGGCCACCGGCTGGGCCCAAGACAAGCAGGGAGCCGCCGATTCGGTCCACGATCCCCCGCTCCACTTCGGCCCGCAAGCGGTCGTCCAGATGAGGATCGTAGAGAGTCAAGCCGCTTAGCCCCAAGCCCTCGGTATCGTTGAAGTTCAGCAGGGCGCTCACCAGCTCCGCCGCGAGGTCCAGGACCTTCCCCCGGTCTTCAAACCGTTTTCTCAGGCCGGTGTACTCATCCATCCTCTCGATCCCGCGCAGCCGGTCGCCGTCGAGCTCCAGCCAGACCTCGATGCCGTGCCGGTGGGCCATCCCGACGATCGCCTGAATCTTACGCAGCATCTCCGCCCGGCCCCGGAAGAGGACTACCTGGGCCGGGATGTTCCCGGTCTGGCCCGCCAGCAAGGCCTCGAACGCTTCACTTTCGGCCCGGTCAACCGTCAAGCTCAGGAGCTGCACCCCGCTCGCCCGCGCCGTTTGAAGGTCCCGCTCAAGTTTCGCGAGGTCCGAGGCCTCGTCCACCGACATCCGGGAAACCGAGAGCATCCGGCCGCTGCCCCGGATGCCCATCTCGTTCAAGCCCAAGATGGATTGCGCCGTCACGAGGTCCAGCCGGCCGGCCGCCCGGAGCGCGTTGGGAGTCCGCGCGGAAGCGGGCATCCCCTTCAACTCCGCGGCCAGCTTCGGGAGCTGGGTCCGAGCCCTGTCCGTCAGGTAAGGCCAAGCGGTGGCGACGTGCCAGGGATCCTCCGGCCCGGCCCACTCCGAGACGTGGTTCTGCTCGTTGGCTAGCCGGACGGTGAAGAAGTTGGCCCCCAGCGCCTGCGGCGGGAGGGGGATGACGATTGTCCCTTCCTTTTCTCCGGGAGCGATCCGGAGCGGCAGCCACTCCTCCCAGCTGGCCCCCCAACCGGAGGCCCAGTAACCCTCGGCCAAGCGGACCGCCACCGACAGATCAATGCTCTGCAATTCGGAGAGAGCGGGGTCCCGGCGCACCCTCACGCGGGCGTACATCCTCTGTTCAGTCCAGGGCAGATGAACCCCCATGTTGGTCCCGAGAACGTTGCCGGTCAACGGCACCAGCTTCGGGTTGTCCGGCTTTAAATCCTTGTTGGCAGGCGGCGGCCCCGACCCGCCCCAGGCCATGATCTCCAATGAACGGATCGTTGGGAAACCGGTGCTGGAAACGAACCCCTGGAAGATCCGGAGCGGGCGCACCGCCATAGACTCGGTGCGGCCCGGAACCGCGTCCAACGGCAGGGTGGGCAGCCCTTTCATCGTCTGCGCCAATCCCTCCATACCGCGGACCGGCACCGCCCCGCCGAACGGGCCGGAGATGAGCCCCTGCACGGAGCTTCGCCAGTGCTGGTTGCCCACGTCCCGCGCGGTCCGCGGCATCAGGAGCCGGTTCCGCTCTTCGATAGGAGGGGCCGGCGGGTTGCCGACCATGAAGTTGTAGGCGGCCAGCATTTGCGTGCCCCTCTCATCCAGCTTCATGGCCGCGGGCCACCAGTCAAGCTGGGCCACCCGCCCCGGGGTCCCCAGATAGAGAGCCGACCGGGCGCTGGAGACGTGCAGCACCACGGAGTTCACGCCGGAATCGGAAACGGCCGCGGACAGAGCCGCCTCGGTCCCTTCGGGGTTCCCGAGAAACTCGTCATACAGGGTTTCGCCCTGGATCTCCGCCATGTTGGGGCCTTCTTTGATGGAGAAGTTGACGGCAAGCTCCGGGCTGCTGCCCGGGAGCAGCCGGCGGGTTTCCCCCACCATCGCGGCCATCTTTGCCGGATCCGTGTAGGCCATCACCACCGGGACGAGGCGGGGTTCCCAGGAAATGCCCCGCTCCGTCAGCGTCTGGCTCAGGAGCGTGGCGAATGAAAGGGGGTTCCCGGGCGCCTGGCCCGGGACGAAGGTGTAGAGCTTGGTGGGCTGGCGGTCAACCACCTTAAGAAGGTCCCTGTGCAGGTCGTACCAGCTCCAGGCCATCGCCCTAAGGCGGCCTTTCGCCACCTCCGCCGCGGCGTCGTTTTTGTCCCGTTGGGCCTGCTCCGCCTGCTGCAGCCAGTTGAGGTATTCGGGCGTCGTCCAGATCTCCACATCCAGGTAGGCCCGGTCCCAATTGAGGACGGAATCCCCGAACGAGGCCCAGACCGAGCTGAAGTGCTGCAGCGCGTCCCGGCGCCACTCCGGAAGAGCCCATTTCTCCGAGCCCATCAGGGGAGAGACGCGGGCTCCGGCCCCCTTGGCCTCCAGGATCAGGTCCCGGGTTTCCCGGGTGACCTGGTCCGGGTCCCGGTAGGAGGCATAACCCTCCCAGAGGAACGGCCCCCCGGTGCCGAGCAGGACCCGCCCGCCCTTCATCCCCCGGAAGAAGGCCTGCCGGTTCGGCTTGGGCAGCATCCCCAACTCCGCCGAGTTCCAGATCGTGACCGCGGCTTCCCGGCCTTTCAGGTCCGGGGCCGACCACTCCTTCTCCGATGAAGGGAGCAGGATCCCCAGGGCGTTGCGCATCTCCCCGGCATCCCGGGTCCAGCGGTTGACGATCTCCTGCATGACCGTGGTTTGGAAGACCGTGCGGGGTGTGACCATGTGTTTTCGGAAAGGGACCGTGCGGCTCACCAACCCGTCTTTCTCCACCTTCAGCGACCCATACAGGAAGGAGTCGGGTTCCAGGGGATTGGCAACCTCATAGGACGTGGGGAGCACGAACCGGGCCGGCAGGTTCGACACCTGCAACGGGAACATCTTGCCGGAATAGAGCGGGATACCGGCGGCGAAATCGTCGAGCTTGGCGCGGGGACCCTCCTTGGGTTCCCCCACCAGGATCCGGACGGTGGCTTCATTCAACGGCGGGTTGGGGCTCTTGAATTGGGACGGCTCCTGCGCGGAAGCCCCCACGAGGAAACCGCTCAACACCAGGAAGAAGGACCCGATGAGAGCGGCCGCCCGTGAAGGGAGGAACCGCCCCCAGCCGCTCTTCTCGGAGGGGAGAGGCCAGGTCTCCACCGGCTTGGGTTCCGGCGCCGGGACCGGCTTGAGCGCCGGAGCCGGGCGGACGTAGAAGGCGCGGAAAACGTCGGAACCGTCCGGCTCTTCGATCTCTTTCAGCTGGTCCCACGCGGCGGCCGCGCGCGAGCCGCCCGCTTTCTCAATCAATGCCTTCCGGCCGGCGGCCGGGAGACCGGCCATCGCCCGGGCCAACCGGTCGGACCAAACCCAAGCCCTGTCCACCTCCCTGTCCGGCGTCTTCTCGTCGGCCACCTCCACATCGGGCGCGGCGCCGAACAGGTAGCGGGCCGGCGTGAAGCGGGCGATGATGCGGTGCAAACCCCACTCCCATTCCCAGCGCTGGTTCGACTTCGGCTGGTTCTTGAGACCCATGAAGAGCTGGGCGGCCCGGCTTGCCTGTTCCGGCTCCAAATTGAAGGCCTCCGTCATCGGGCGCAGGAACTCGCGAGCCGCCTCCAGATCACTGACCAGCGCCGCCCGCTTTTCCCGGTCCATGCGGAAAAACTCTTTGGCCATCTTCCGCGCCCAGAACCGGTCCAGATTGAATTGGCGGAGCGCCGCTTCCCCGTCTCCGACCGGGATAAACGGAAGCTTCAGCTCTTTCAGCTCGCCCGCGGCGCTGCGGCGATCCAGCTCCGCCATCGCGTCGGCCGACCGTGTGCCCCAACGCTGGGCCCGCTGGCTCCAAAGCGTATCAGCGGCCGGAACCTGCCCGGACAATTGCGCGATCTGTCCGGGCAGTTCCGTTGAGACGGCCGCCTCCGGAGACTCTAAGAGAGCGGGCTTTACGGGATCCTGTTTTTTGATGGCATCCTCCAGGCCGGCTTTTCGGGTTTCGGCCTCCTGGCCGGCGCGGAGGTGCTCTTGCTCAACGGCGGACGGCGGGCGCTGCTGCGCGTAGCCGGCGGGAATCACGGAGGTGAGGGTGAAGACAAAGGCGGTCACGGCCGCGATGCCTTTCAGCAGCGGCAGCCACCGCGGCGTGTAGGAAGGGAGAAGTACCCCCTTCGGTTTATCCTGCTCTATCGGATTCACCAGGTTGTCGGTCATTTTTCTTCCAATGCTCGGCAACCCAGCTGCCCACGAGGGGCCTGTGGTTTTGCGACCAACCCCGCCTTGCGGCGGGTTTGCCTTTATCGAGGAGTAAAGAAAGTCCTAAAATGTAGCGCGGCTGACAACTTTCCATCAGCCTTCACTAGTAAGTATACCCTTTATTTATTAGATTTTTAAAGTTAGAAGCAAAATTTATTTTAGCAATAACGGTCTGGTGCCCCCTGTTAAACGCCCTGCTGGGCGAGGAGCTTCAAAACCTCCGCGAGTCCGCCCAGTGAAACGCCGCCGTAGAACTCCTCCACCCGAGACAGCGGCGTCGTGGCCTCCATGCCGGCCAAGTTGGCCAGGATCATCCCGAGGATCCGCGCCAAGCTGTCCGCCGGCACTGTTTGGACCCGGACAGAGGCCCCGCGGAACTCCAGAGCCAGTTCGAGCTGGCGACCTTCGGCGGGATCAGAGGTGGCGTACTGCAGTGTGCCCGCGCCGGCCAGCGAAAGGGCGGCCGCCGCCTGTTCGGCCCCGGCGGCCGTGACCAACACGCTGGGATGATCCCCATATTGAGCCGCCTGCGGCCCCACCAAAACCAAGAAGGGATCCATCGCTGGGGCCCTCTCCTTCAGCGCATCGAGAAAAGTGACCAGCTCCACGCCGTGCTCCTTCATCGCGCTGGGGGCCAGCCCCAGCAGGGGATTCCCCTGCCACGAGCCCGACCGGCGGGCCAGGGCCAGCGCCAACTGATCGAGATCGTCGCTGAACCGGCGCCACCGGTTCCGGCTCTCCTCGGAGGTCGATGGGCTTAAGATCACGGCCTTTCCGGCCTGGTCCACCTCGATCACCGTGAGCCCGATCTGGGCCGACAGCTTGGCGTCGTTCAAGACGTGGCGGATCATCTGCTCGCTGAAGAAATAGGGGTTCTTGAGGTCCGGGCGGGCGTCGGTCAACCCCTTGATGAAGGCGGGGACCGAAGCCGGGCTCTTCACCAGCACGATGCGCACCCGGCGCTTGTCGTCGGATTGGAAGAGCGTGCGCGGATCGTCCTTCGTCGTGAGCGTCACCACGCCTCCCTTCACCGTGAAGACCGTCGCGTCGGTCGGCTGCCGGTAGTAGACCCCCTCCTCGTCTTTCCGGTTCTCCACGTAGAGCAGCCCCGTCGCGCCGTCGGGGACGCCCTGCAGCGTGAGGGTCAGCGTCGTGCGCTGCATCTTCACCTCCTTCACGCTCACCGCGCCGGCGACCGGCTGGTCCTTCTTGGGCTGGTCCTTCTTCGGCTCGGCCGCTCCGGCTTCACCCACCAGCTGCCTCATGACGCTGTAGGCCTCCCGAGGCGACCCGAAGTGGAGGAAGAAACCGTTGATCTTGGGATCGGCCTTCCAGACTTCCAGCAGCACGCCGGGCGCCTCTTTCACCCGCCCGTGGAACGTCAGCTGCGGGCCCCCGACGATGTCCGGATGCTGGAACTCGATCCCTCCCCAGACCGGCATCTTTCCCTTCCCTTCCCGCTCCGACCGCCTGACGAAATTCTTCACGGCCGCCCCCAGCGCGTCCCCGGAATTCCTGTAGGTCATGCCGGCCAGCCCCGTGTCGGACAGATCCACCCCTGTCTTCAGGAAACTGTCGGAATTGAAGACGCCCGGCTCATAGCGCACCAGCTCCGGCGACGCCAGGATCGAAACGCCGTACCGCTTCTGATACTCCGCGCCGAACGCCCGGATCTGGTCCCTCGCGGAAGCGGCCAGCTTGGCGTAGGCCGGGTAGTCGGTCGCTCCCGGCTTGGTGTGCATCTCCACGTCGAACCCGAAAGCGATCTTGAGCTTGTGCTCGTGCGGGCGCAGCTCCATCAGCTGATCGAAGAGGGGCCGGAGGATCCGGTCCCGCATGAAGGCGGGATCCTTGAGCAGGCCGATGTCGCCGTCGATGAACTCGAGGGTCCTTAAGCCCGCTTTCGAGGCGCGGGTCAAGATCGTTTTCTGGTTCGCGCGGTCCATTTTTTGGAACGCGAACCCGCTGACCACCACCCGCGTCACGCCGCCCTTTCGGACCGACAGGTCAAAGAAATCGGCCATCTCCGCGCCGTCCAAACCGGCGGGCGCCCAAACCACCAGCGGAAGCTCCCGGGCCGGGTCGGCCTCGACCCATTGCTTCAGCGGGGTCATCAAGTTCTGGCCGGCCTTCGGCTGCTTCTCGACCGGGGTTTCCTCCTTCTTGGGCGGCTCGATCTTCTTCGGCTCTTCCCCCTTCACGGGAGGCATCGCCGGAAGCTCCCCGAGAGCGAGCGTCGGAACGCCCAACGGCGTATAGGTGATCACCGCGTTGGCCCCTTTGATCGCGCCCAGATCCGTGGCAGTGGCCGGCGCGGCGGCGGCGGCCTCCTCCGTAGTGAAAACGGCGACCGCTCTTCCGTTGGCCTTGAACCAGCCGGGCCGGTTCGGCGGAGCGACCAAAACCCGGAAGACCACGTGCCCGCTGGAGGGAACCTGGAAAATATGTTCCTGGTCGTACCATTGGTCGGTCTTGAGGTAGGACCGGGCCCAAACGCCGGGCGGCAGAGTGACTTTGAGCTGCGCGGCCTTCACCTCCGCCTTTTCCAAGACAAGCTTCGGCGGTTCGACTTCTTTCTTGACCGGCGGGGGCTCGACCTCTTTCTTCACCGGCGGCGGTTCCACCTCTTTCTTGATCACAGGCGGCTCGATCTCTTTCTTAACCGCCGGCGGCTCCACTCCCTCCTCTTTCTTGGCCGGAGGCAGCTCCTTCCCCAACTCTTTGGCTAATTGCGGCGGTTCCTGGTCGGGCACCCCCGGACCCGGTTTGGGCGCTATGCCGTTGAGAATAAACCAACCGGCCGCCACGACCATTACTCCCGCCAAGAGGCCCTTCCAGTAGCTGCGGCGGACATCCTCGACACCGGCCGCCAAGCGCAGCGCGGCCGACGCCCTTCCGTCGAAATCGGGCTCGCCGACCTCCACCACCAGCACGGAGTTGCCTTCTCCCCCGCGCGACAAAGAGACCGGGCTGGTGTAGTACGACTTGGCGCTGTCGAAGATCAGGATCCGCTTCCGGCCCGGGCCCGTCCATCCGGTCAGGACCTCGGAGCGGGGATCATACGGCGCGTGGAACTGAAGGAGCCCATCGGACCCGATCTGCATCTCATCCACGGGCAGGAAGAAGCCGGACCGGCCCCACACCTCCGCGACGGCCCACTTCCCGGCGAGCTGCTCCGCGAGCGGCAAAGAAACGGAAAGGAACGCGTCGTCCACCTGGACGGCGCCCGGCAGGAAGACTTCCTCTTCCTTGCCTTTCTTGGGCTCGCCGCCGCGGCGGATGGACCAAGCCGGCCCCTTGCCGCCCACCGTCATGTCGGAGTGAGGAAGCGCGTTCAAGTAGCTGTCCGCCGGCGCCTCGCCGCGCAGGATGGCGGCCAGGTTGATCCCCTGATGGCCGTTGGAGGCGATCGCCAGCAGGGTGCTGAAATAGTCCGGGATGTTCAGCGTGGCGTAGGGGGACCCGCCGTAGATCTCGCTCAGAGCCAGCTGGGAGTCGATCAACTCCCGCGCCAGGCCGTAGGCCCACTCCCGCTCTTTGGCGTCTGCGGTGTGGTAGCCGTGCTGGATCAGCCGGAAGATATAGCTCCAGGTGGCTTCCGGCTGGATCAGCCGCTCATAGTTGGGGTTGGGCGGAACGTGGGCGTCCTCGAAATCCCCCGTAAAAAACTTGAGCCCCACGAAAACTCGTTCGGGGTCCACCCCCTTGGGAAGGTTGCTGAACTGGCCGGCCTTGAGCCGCACCAGGAAGCGGGCCTCGATGTTTTTCAGCTCGTTGTAGCCCAGCGCCGGATCGTAAGCGCCGTGGGGCGACCAGACCTCGTTGTCGAAAGCCCAGCCGACGTTCAGCGTGCCGTCCGGGTTCATGCCGGTGGCCCACCGCCGCCGGCCGGGGAGCTTTTCAATCTCCGCCAGGGCCTTTTCGTGCTGAGCGCGCGCCTTGTCGGTCAGCCGCTTCTCCGCCTCGAGGCGCTTCATCTGGGCCCGGATCCGCTCGGGGGTCAGCAGCAGCTTCTCCCGGCTCATCCTCATGGCCAGATCATGGCGGCGGTCAATCTCTTTGAGCAGCGGGGAGCCCGGATCAACCTCGGCGATGGCCCGCCGGGCCACACGCAACAGAGAAATGAAGTCCCAGTTGTGCTCCGTGGTGACCTCCTGCCGAGGCAGGTTGGCCTTCTCCTTCTGATACTCGTTGCCGGTCCCCCAGCCGGCCAGCAAAAGCCCCTCCCGCGGATCGCCGGCCTTCAGGACCTGGAGCGGGAAGATTTCCGACTCCAGCAGTTGCCCGGCTCGTTCCACGAACTTCTTGTCTTTCGTATGGAGCCCGACGTCGAACAAGCCATGGACCACCCAGGCATTGGCGCCGGCCATCGAGCGCGCGTCCGTGAACGCCGCGCCGTGGGAGAACCGCCATCCCCCTTTCTGCTTTTTATTCTGCATCTGCTGGGACAAGTCCATCATCTGGTCTCCGAGCCGGCGGGCCTCATCCAGCTCCCCCTTCTCGGCCAGATAGACCATGGTCACGCCGATGTCGTAGGGCCAGAACCGTTCCTGCATGTATTTGTTATAGGGATGGGCGGGGTTCGATTTATAGCTGTGGTAGGCCTGCACGCGGAACCCCATCTCGTCGGTGATGGGGGCCGGCATCTTCTGCCCCTTGAAGAACTCCGCCGTCTTGGTGTCCCACACCTGGATCCTTTTCTTCAACGCCGGGTCCAGCGTCTGGAGGAAGGGAACGGGAGTCTTCTCCCCGATGACCGGCGGCGGCTCGACGATCTTCTTCGGGGTGGGTTCCTCTTTCTTCGGAGCGGGTTCCTCTTTCTTCGGGGCCGGCTCCTCTTTCTTCGGAGCGGGCTCTTCCTTCTTCAGCGCCGGCTCTTCCTTCTTCGGAGTGGGTTCCTCTTTCTTTAGAGCAGGCTCTTCTTTCTTCGGCGCGGGCGGCTCGAGCTTCTTGGGGCCTACCTGAACCACTTCCGGCCCCTTCTGGGGCGGCCGGCCCGGTAAAGGCACCCGCTGGGAAATCTCATAGCCGCCGAACCCAAGCAGGGCCAGCATGAGCCCGTGCACCAATCCCCTGCGGAAGGACTTCTTCTTGAGCTCCTGCTCAATGCCCGCCGCAACAGGGTTTTCCTCCTCCCCCGCCGCGAGCGGCCTGAGGTAGCCGGTTTCCAGCTGCGTCTCCTCGGACTTCGGCGCCTGGGCGGACTCCTCGGTCTCGCCGATGTCCGCGGGACCCCAGCTCTTTGCCCAGGAATGGCCGGAAAAAACCTCAACGAAAGACTCCGGCTCCCGCGCGAGGGGCTCCGAAGAAGGGATCGGATCCTTCGCCGAAAAAGCAGGGACCGGCCCCGCCGATAAAAGGAAGGGAACGATGATAAGAGCTGAAACTAAGCGGGTAAAAAACCGTCTTTGTCTGGCTTTAGGCAAGGTGAATTCCTCCATTCATAAAAGTATGGATCGGCCGCGAGATCTTGTCAAGGTGATAGACCAGAATTATCATACACTAACATCATACCTGGCCGCCGAGGTGCCGCTCGCGGAAGACCGGGATCAGCTGCCGGACATAGTCATCCACGGCGTCCTGCGGCCGGCCCATGATCGCCAGCAGG
>CAYJTC010000027.1:0-19661 GCA_964372955.1 uncultured Planctomycetia bacterium
GAAAACAGGGAAAACAGGGAAAACAGGGAAAACAGGGAAAACAGGGGAAACAGGGGAAACAGGGGAAGGAAGGGCCTAAAGAAGATTCGCCTTCGCAGCTCCTCCCTCTTTCCCTTCCCTCCCCTCTTTCCCGGCTCTTTGAGCGCCGCTTGGGCGGCGGCCAGCCGAGCCACCGGGACCCGGTAAGGGGAACAGCTCACGTAATCCAGTCCTACTCGGTGACAGAACTCGACGCTGGTCGGGTCCCCTCCATGTTCGCCGCAAATTCCCACCTTCAGCTTCGGCCGGACTTTGCGCCCGGCCTCGGTGGCCCACTGCATGAGCTTGCCCACGCCGATCTGGTCCACCGAAGCGAAGGGATTGGCCCGGATGATCTCATGCTCCAGGTAGACTGGCAAGAAAGAACCGCTGTCGTCCCGGCTCATCCCCAGAACCGTCTGAGTCAAATCATTGGTGCCAAAGCTGAAGAATTCCGCCTCGGCGGCGATCTGATCGGCCACCAGGGCCGCTCGAGGGACTTCGATCATCGTGCCGATCAGGTACGGGATCTTTCGCTGGGTCTGGGCCTGCACCTGCGCAGCCACCTCACGGATGATCCCCAGCTGCAGCTGAAGTTCTTTGGGGAAACCCACCAGCGGGATCATGATCTCGGGGCGGACCGGGATTCCTTTCTTCTGAACCTGCGCGGCCGCCTCGAAAATCGCCTGGGCCTGCATTCGGGTAATCTCCGGATAAGAGATCCCCAGGCGGCAGCCGCGGTGGCCCAGCATCGGGTTGGTCTCGTGCAGTTGGGAGACCCGGGCCGCGATCTTCTCGTACGGCAGGTTCAATTTCTGCGCGAGCTCCCGCATCACCTCGCCGTCATTGGGAAGGAACTCATGCAGGGGAGGATCAAGCGTCCGGATCGTCACCGGCAGCCCCTTCATCTGGCGAAAGATTTCCGCGAAGTCCCCCCGCTGGTACGGCAGCAGCTTCTCCAATGCCTTCTGGCGGGCTTCGGAAGTATCCGCCAGGATCATCTCCCGGATGGCGTCGATCCGGTTCCCGCCAAAAAACATGTGCTCCGTCCGGCACAAACCGATCCCTTCGGCGCCGAAGGCGACCGCGTTGGCCGCTTGGTCCGGCTGGTCCGCGTTGGTGCGGACCCCCAGCCGACGCAGGCGGTCCGCCCATCTCATCAGGGTGGCGAACTGCCGGTAGGTTGGGCTCTTCTTGGGATCCAAGGCCTTCTCGACCAGGACCTGAACCACTTCGCTGGGAGCGGTCTTCACCGATCCCAAGAAGACCTCCCCCGAAGTCCCGTCAATCGAAATGGAGTCTCCTTCCTTAATCACCTGCCCCTTGACCCGCATGGAACCGGAGGCGTAATCGATCTGGAGCTCCTGAGCCCCGCAGACGCAAACCTTGCCCATCTGCCGGGCCACCAGGGCCGCGTGGGAACTGACCCCGCCGCGGGCGGTCAGGATTCCCTCCGCGGCGATCATTCCCCGGAGATCCTCCGGGGTCGTCTCGATCCGGACCAGGAGAACCTTTTCCCCTTTCTGCGCCAAAGAGACCGCATCCTCGGCGTTGAAGACCACCTTGCCGCTGGCCGATCCGGGCCCGGCCGCCAGCCCCCTGCACAGCAGCCGGCCGGCCCGCTCCGCCTCCTGCCGCGCCTGTCGGTCAAAGACCGGAGCCAAAACGTGGGCCAGCGAATCGGCCGGAACCCGGGCCACCGCCTGCTTCCAGTCGATCAGCTTCTCCTGGACCATCTCCACGGCGATCCGGACCGCCGCCAGGCCGGTCCGCTTGGCCGTACGGGTCTGAAGCATGTAAACCTTGTTGTCCTCGATGGTGAACTCGAAATCCTGCATCTCCTTGAAATGCCGCTCCAGGGTTCGCCGGACCCGCTCCAGCTCCGCGTGGGCCTTTGGCATCTGGCGGGCCAGATCGGCGATCGGGCGGGGCGTCCGGACGCCGGAAACGACGTCCTCTCCCTGCGCGTTGATCAGGTACTCGCCGTAGAATTCCTTCTTCCCGGTCGCTGGGTCCCGCGTGAAGGCGACACCGGTAGCGCTGGTGTCCCCCAAGTTGCCGAAGACCATCGTCTGGACGTTCACCGCCGTGCCCCACTCATGCGGGATGTTGTATTTCCGCCGGTAGACGATCGCCCGATCGTTATTCCAGGATTCGAACACCGCTCCAATGGCCCCCCAGAGCTGCTTCTGGGGATCCTGCGGAAATTCCCGGCCCGCGCGCCGCTTGATCAACTGCTTATAGCGGCTGACCAACTCGCGCAGGTTGCCCGCGGTCAGGTCGGTATCCTTTTGAACGCGGGTTTCTTTTTTCAAGGCCGCCAGGATCTCCTCGAACGGTTCGTGGGCATCCTTCCCCTCGGCCTGCACCCCCATCACCACATCCCCGTACATCTGAACGAAGCGCCGATAGCTATCCCAGGCAAAGCGGGGGTTCCCGGAACGCTTGGACAGCAGATCGACCGTCTCATCGTTGAGGCCGAGATTCAGGATCGTATCCATCATGCCCGGCATCGATTCCCGGGCCCCGGATCGGACGCTGACCAATAAGGGATTGCGGGTGTCCCCGAATTTCTTTCCGGTTAAGGCCTCCAGCCGGGCGATCGCCGACTTGACTTGAGGTCCCAGCTCCTTGGGAAGATTCTTCTGGTGAGCGTAATAATAGGAACAGACCTCGGTGGTGAGGGTAAAGCCCGGCGGAACCGGCAGACCGATGCGGGTCATCTCCGCCAGATTGGCCCCTTTGCCTCCCAGCAAAGCCTTCATCGGGGCCGAGCCGTCCGCTTTCCCTGCACCGAAGAAGTAAACGAATTTCTTCGCCATTTCAAACGTCATCCCTCGGTCGAGCCGAGGGCAGGCTCTCGCGTACGCGAGGATCCTCGCTTTCGCGAGGATCAATTCCCGCCAGCGGCAGTTTCGAGAGATCGGCAAAGCTGCCGGACAGAGAGCGATAGATCTCACTCATGAAAGCCAACCGGTTTTTTCGGATCTCCAGATTCTCATCCATGACAAATACCTTCTCGAAGAACTCGTGGACTTCGGGGTAAAGAGAGCTGTAGGTTTCAACCGCTTCCCGGAACCGCCGGCGCTGGACCTGATCGGAAAGGAGAGGAGAAAGCCGGTTCCAGGTTTCCCAAAGGCGCTTCTCCAGATCCTCCCGGAACGCCTCCGGATTCACCCGGTTGGAGCCGCCATCCCCTTGGGCGGCCTTGACGATCCGACCGGTCCGTTCCGCCACCTTGGCCGCCTTGACCAGGACCGGACGCTGTTTTGAATCGGCCCACAGGCCCCGCAAAATAGTCAGCCGCTCCCAGGCGCCGGCCAGGTCGTCGTCGCCGGCCGCCAGCACCGCCGCGATCGGCTCCCGGTCGACCCGATGCTTAACAAAAGTCAGCCATTCAAAACGTTCTCGGAGGAAAGCCCGGATCTCTTTCCTGAGCGTCTCCGGAGCAACGGAAAAATTAAAACCCCCTGATTGTATTCCTTCCTCCAAGAGACTGTCAATCGACAGGCCCACAAAGGAAATTTTCTCCGGGGGTTCCATCAGAATCCGAACCAGCCCCGTCGCCTGCCGGCGCAGGCCGTAGGGATCCAGCGATCCGGTCGGCTTGAGCCCAGCCCCAAAATAGCCGATCAAGGCATCCATCCGGTCGGCCAGGCTCAAGACCGCTCCCAGCCCGGTCACCGGGACCGGATCCCCCGCGGTCCGCGGCCGGTAATGCTCGGCAATCGCCCCGGCCAGCTCCGGTGGCTCCCCGGCCGCCGCCGCGTACCGGCCGCCCAGGGTTCCCTGCAAAGAAGGAAACTCCCGGACCATTTGGGTGACCAGATCCGCTTTAGCCAATCGGGCGGCCCGGAGCAGCAGGCTCTCCTGACTCGAAGGAAGGCCGACCGCTCGGGCGATTGCCCGGGCCAACCGTTCCAGACGCGGGATCCGATCCCCCACGGTCCCCAGCTTCTCGTGGAAGACCACCTTCTCCAGCTCCGGAATCTTCGCCTCGAGGGGGGTCTTGGTATCTTCCTGGTAGAAAAATTTCGCATCGGAAAACCGAACCTCGATAATCCGGTCGATGTGAGCCATCACTGCCGGGGCTTTTTTCGGTTTGCCTTCCAGGACCGCCAGAAATTTCGGGAGCAGCGTTTTGCCGTCCGGCCCATACAGGGAAAACAGCTTCAGATGTTTGGCCATGGCCGTGGCCAGCACCTCCGCCGGCAAAGACAAGTACTCTTTTCGGAAGGAACCGGCCTCGACTCTCGGATCCTCCGCCAGAAAGGTCACGGTAGTCAGCAGCCCGTTAAATTCCTCGGTGGAGGAATCTCCCAGCCGGCCTCCCATCCGGCGGGCGGCTGTTTCCAATCGCTTCCGGAGGGCCTCCCGCTTGGGCGTCACCCCCTCTACGACCTCCAGCTCCGTTTTCGATTTGCGCCTGAGGAGCCGGCCTCGCTCCAATGTGATGCCGCTGCGCTTGAGAGTGGAAAAGTAAGCCGCCGCTTGGGAGACCGAGATCAATCGGTCGCCGGAGCGCCGGGTCCCGCGCGTCGCGCGGCCGCTTTGAACCGATCCGAAAGCGACCTTGACCGGCTTAGAGCCGTAAAGAGCCAGCATCCAGCGGATCGGCCGGGCGAACCGGGCTCCGGAGGCCTCCCACCGCATTGTTTTCGGAAACGGGACTTTATGGATCAGCTCCGGGATCAGCGCGGCCAGGACCTTTTCCACTGGGATCGATCGTTCCACCACGAGCCGCTCTCCTTTGGAAGTGGAACGGCGCTTCAACCGGGAGAAGGGGACCTTTTGTTTGCGGGCGAACCCGGCCGCCGCTTCAGTGGGATGGCCCTGCGAATCGAAGGCGATGGAGACCGGCGGGCCTTCCACCCTCTCTTCGACCCGGGGTTCCACCCCGGAGACTTTCAGAACCAACCGACGGGGGCCCGCGTAAGTCTGGATCTCTTTCCAGACCACCTTCTTGTCGAAAAACAGATGGGCCGCCTGCGAGCCCAAACCGCGGAACTGCGGGAATTCCCAGTCCAGCGCCGCCGGAAGATAATCGGCCGGGAGCTCCTCGCAGCCGATCTCCAAAAGAAAGTCTTGAGTCTTGAGTCTTGAGTCTTGAGTGACGTCAGTCTTTCTGAGTTTCCCTTTTCTCACGACTCACCCCTCAAGACTCGCGACGGTTTAAGTACGCTTCGGCGCAGCGCTTGGCCAGGTTCCGGATGCCGGCGATCAGGGTGGGCCGCTCGTTGACGCTGACCGCTCCCCGGGCATCCAGCAGGTTGAAGGCGTGGGAGGTTTTCAGGAGCTGTTCGTAGGCCGGCAGGAGAAGCCCCTTCTCGAGCAGCTCCCTGGCTTTCTCGAATGCTTTCTGGAAAGACTGGCGCTGGAACTCCGCGTCCGCGTGCTCGAAATTGTAGGCCGAGCTCTCGATCTCGTCCCGGCGGTGGATATCCCCGTAGGTGTGGGTGGCGTCCCATTTTAGAGCATAGAGGTCCAGTTTCTCCTGAAGGAACATGGCGATCCGCTCCAGCCCGTAGGTGATCTCCGCGGAGATCATTTCCAGATCAATCCCTCCCACCTGCTGGAAATAGGTGAATTGGGTCACCTCCAGCCCGTCGAGCCAGACCTCCCAGCCCAGGCCCCAAGCGCCCAAGGTCGGGGATTCCCAGTCGTCCTGGACGAACCGGACGTCGTGGCTTTTCAGGTCGATTCCCAGTTTCTCCAGGCTCTTGAGGTAAAGGGCCTGCACGTTCTCGGGGGAGGGCTTGAGGATCACCTGATACTGGTAATAGCGCTGGGCGCGCAGAGGGTTCTGGGCGTAGCGGCCGTCGGTGGGCCGCCGCGAGGGCTGAACGAACCCGACCCTCCAGGGCTCCTTTCCCAGCGCTTTGAAGAAGGTAAGCGGATGGAAGGTGCCGGCCCCCATCTCCATGTCATAGGGCTGGGCGATGAGGCAGCTCTGGTCGGCCCAGAACCGCTCCAGCCGAAGGATCAACTCCTGGAAGGTGACGGTTTTACTTCGTTTCATTCTGGACCACGGTTAAACCGTCATCCTCGCGAAGCTTGTCCTCGACTGTCCCCCTGAAAAGGGGGATCGAGGAGCGAGGATCCCCTCTTTCGAGGGGATGACATCTGATTCCCGCTGGAGTTTACCCTCGTGTAAACGAGGGCGGGAATGACTCATGGGATTTCCCTCTAAGCCAAGGGCCGCCAGGAAGATCCGGCTTTTCAGTTCCCGTTCCATGGCGCTGCGAAGGAACCGGTGAAACAAGGCCCGCAATTCCTCCTCGACCGCCCGGACCAGCGGGGGACGCTTCTTCTCCGCAAGGGAAGTCTGCAGGATCTGTTGGAGGGAAAGCTTCCCGCCCGCCGACAGCGGCAGGGAGTCCGGCGGCGGCAGAAGGCCGCTGGCCTTGAGCAGATGCGCCTCCAGGAAACGGGCGGTGGATCGTGGATCGGCCCCATCCCCCAACGCCCGCAGGCTGCCCAACAGCAAGTGGAAGATCTCGGGATGAGGGTCCCCATTCTCGGTCATCGCCTCCACGCAGTCCATGCAGAACCCGGCGTAGGCCAGCCGGGTCAGGTCCCGCCGGATCGGGTCGAAGGCGTCCAGAAGATCGCAGGCGCTGATCAGGCAGACCGGGGACCGGCGCCGCTCGTAAAGGACCATCGCCTGAAGGGTCAGCGGCTCCAGATACCAGGGGACCGCGGCCCGGGCCCCCCGGACCCCCTTGACTAGGCCGTGGATTTTTCCCAGGTCCCGGCTGAAGGCCACCAGCAGGAGACTGGTTTCCCGAACCTCCTGCCGCCTTAAGACGATCGCTTCGGTCTTCTGCAGACTCATCGGTTCTGGATCAACACCAACAGCCGCGGCCCGAACAAGATCAACCCCACCCCGATCGAGCTTAAAGCCCCCAGAAAGACCGTCCCGGCCACCACATCCTTGACCGCCCGGACCGTCGGATGATGGCGGGCTTCCATCAGGTTGAACAGGAACTCGAACGCGGTGTTGACCAACTCCCCCATCAGAACCAGGCTGGAGGTCAGCAGTAAAATCGCCATCTCCGTCCGGCTGAACTTCAACGCCGAACCGGCCGTCAGAACCATCCCGGCGGCCGCCAGCTGAATCCGGAAATTCCTTTGAGTCCGGAAGGTGAACCCGATCCCCCGCGCCGCGAACCCGCAGCTGGTCCAAATGGCCCGCAATAACTCGAGGGGCTTCATCCGTTCACCAGCCGCTGAAGGCACCGGGCCTCCCGGTTCATTCTCCGCCGATCGGGCAGGCGCCGATGATCGTGCCCGAGCAGATGGAGAAGGCCGTGCACCATGTATCGGATCACCTCCCGCGTAGGATCTTCCGGGCTGCAGCGGCGGGCTGTCTCCGCCGAGATCACGATGTCTCCCAGAAGCTCGGGGGCGCCGCCGGGCGGACGGCCCATCGGAAAGCTGATCACGTCCGTGGGGCCTTTCTCCCCCATCCACTGCTCATGAAGGACCGCCATCCGGCGGTCCCCCACCAAAAGCAGGCCCACCTCCGCCTCCGGATGACCCACCGCCTCCAGAAGACGTTCCATCCCTTTTCGGATCCGGCGGCTATCCACTCGAACCCGCCGCTGGGTGTTGCGCAGCTTCACCCCGCCCCTCCAGGGGTCCGCTGACGCAGGAGACGAGATGTGGTTGGTGGCGATCTTCACGTGAGCATGATCAAATTTTCGTCAGCGGATGAAAGCCCATGGGGCTTTCATGGGCGCCCAGGATACTGCGGATAAATTTGCCAAGCTGCCTGGGCGCCCCCACCCCTGGAGGGGCGGGGTCAACGGCCATTCTCCCTGCGGCCCCCGTTGCGTTCATAGGCCTCCACGATCTTCTGGACCAACTCATGCCGCACGACATCGCTTCCGGAGAATTCGATGAACCGGATCCCTTCGATCCCCTTCAGGATCTCCCGGGCCTGGGCTAAGCCCGAGAGCTTCCCCTGGGGCAGGTCCGACTGGGTGATGTCCCCGGTGATCACCGTCTTGGAATCGAACCCCAGCCGAGTCAGGAACATCTTCATCTGCTCCGGGGTGCAGTTCTGGGCCTCATCCAGGATGATGAAGGAATCGTTCAGCGTGTTATGCGTGAGAATGAAGCCGTCGGTCACGTACAGTGAGTCCGGAGCGCCGACGCGTATACACACGGCCTCATGTTCGCCCATGCGCTCAATCCTCTCTATGTATCGCGCCGGATGTCCACCACCGATCCGCTGATACCTCTCAAGCTTTCGAGATAAGCGGAAGGGTTGGATGGACTCGGGCAGGCGGATGTCCAGGAGGTACGAATCCGAGACGTGGCGCACATCTCGTCCTCTCGCCCGCCCCGGTGCGCGCCCCGTGGCGACCCGGCTCCTGGAATAGACAATCCCTCCGAGCGAGCGCACCAGAAAGATGACGTCATCCCGCAGGCGCACCGACGTCGTGGAGTAGTGAATCCGACATGTCCGGCTCGCCTGCACCACCGGTCCCCCGTCGGTATCCAGCAGACCCTGCAAAACGGCCAGTCGTACGTCCGTCGAATTGTATAGGTACGCCTCCGGAACAAACTGGGTCGACGACCTAGTCCCACAGAGATCAAGATCCCGCAGCACCGTGGTGACGGGATTCGCGACGATAACGCCGCCGCGACCGCCATCCTCGTTGCGCAGTACGTAGTCGACGTCGCTCTTCCGTGTCACCACGACGCCTTCGAGGGTCTCTCCGAGTGCGTGAGCGAGCTCGGCGTCGCTGGTGGCGAATGACGGGGTTGTAGTCCCGGTGAGGCATTCATCTCCAAGGAGCAGACCGAGCGCATAGGGATCCAGCGGCACCCGCTTCGATGGAAACTGAACCGGAGCGCTGATCAATGGCAACTCGAACCGGTGATAATGTGCGCACCTGAGCCGCCCTGACATCTCGCGCGTCTCCAGGACCCGGAAGCCCTTATTCCGACGTCTATCATCTCGAGTGTACACGGCCCACAGGTGCTCGGCACAACACAGCGCCGAAGCACCGTCCTGCATGGTGATGCGAAAAATCTCCTTGCGACCCTGTGGATAGACGCCGAGGACGCGCGTCGGCGCACCATCCGAGCCCACCACGGTATCGCCAACCTGGAGACTTCCGATCGGTACATAGCCCCTTGGGGTAAGGACGGAGCTGAAGTACGGCTGCGCTCTTCCCCGCATGTAGGCCAGCGGCGCCACCTCCAGGATCCCCCGTTCCAGCGAGCGCTGGATCCGGTCCACATCCATCATGTCGTAGAGGGCGTCATAGAGGGGACGCAGGTAGGGAGAAACCTTCTCCTCGTAGGTCCCCGGAAGGAACCCCAGCGACTCCCCCGCTTCCACCGCTGGCCGGGTCAGGATGATCCGGGAGATCTGCTGGCTTTTCAGCGCGTGGACCGCCATCGCCATGGCCAAATAAGTTTTCCCAGTGCCGGCCGGGCCGATGGCGAAGACGATATCGTGCTGGCGGATCGCGTCCACGTACGTCTTCTGGCCAGCGGTCTTGGGCGTGATGTACTGCCGCTTGGACATCACCTCGATCCGATCCATGTAGATGGTCTGCAGATCCATCGCCGGCTGGGCCTCCATCGCCCGGATCGCGTAGACCACCTCATGGCGGTTCAAGTACCGACCCGAGCGGATGATCTCCAGCAGCTGCTCGAAGAGACGGCTGACCTTCTGGACCGCCGGCTCCGGTCCCGAAAGGTTGAGCTCCTGGCCACGAGCGGCGATCTTGACCCCGAACTCCGCCTGAATCAGCTTCAGGTGCTCGTCATGGAGCCCGTAGAGGGTCGCCGCCTCGTGGTCGGAGATCAGGTGAAAAAGCCGTTCCATTAAAAACAGTGTCCCGTATCCAGTGTCAAAGTGTCAGAGTCGGGACAAACTTCTCTACTTAAGATCACTGGAAGATTCGTCTCGCTGCGTTCCCTCCTCCTGGGCCGACGGGATCGTCAGCTTCTGCCCCGGATAGATCCGGTTGGGGCTGGAGAGCTTATCCCGGTTGGCCTGGTAGATCCGGCGCCATTGGTTTCCGTCGCCGTAAACCTTGGCGGCGATCTTTTCCAACGTGTCGCCCCGCTGGACCGTGTAGGGGCTGGCTGCCGGCGCTTCCGAAGCGGAAGGGGCGGCAGCCTCAAACTCCTCCGGCTCCGGTTCCCAGATCTCCGCCGAAGGCGGATTCACCTCTGGCGAAGGCGGCGTTGCCGGTCGAGCGGGGACGGGGGAGGCAGCCGGCGTCTGGGAAGCGAGCTTTCGCTTCTTCCATGGAAGCATCTCAGCCCAGGTGGCCAGCTCGACGTCGGTCTGGACCATTTGCCGGGTCGGCTTGCGGGCCTCAGAAGCCGGAGCGGATCCGACCAGATAGCCCCGGTTTCCTTCCATCTCCTGGTCCACCCGGGGCTTCTCCACCACCTGAGAAGTGATCCGGGCACACCCGGCCATCAAAAATCCAACCACAAGGCTCTGAAACACCAACGCTCTGCTGCTCATCGCTTCAACTCCTTTTTGATATGGATTCCAACCTCTTTCAACTGCGCTTCAGTCACATCAGATGGAGCGCCGGTCATCAGATCCATCGCTTTCTGGGTTTTGGGGAAAGCGATCACTTCCCGGATCGAAAGGGCGCCGCTGACCAAGGCCACCAGTCGGTCGATGCCAGGAGCAATCCCCCCATGCGGAGGGGCCCCGTACCGGAAGGCATCCAGCAGGAACCCGAACCGTTCCTGAACCTCCGAAGCGGGAAGACCCAGCACTCGAAAGACCGCCTCCTGCGTTTGGCGCCGATGGATCCGGATCGAACCGGATCCCAGCTCCACCCCGTTCAAGATCAGATCGTAAGAGCGGGACCGGACCTTCCCCGGATCTTTCTCCAGGAAAGGAAGATCCTCCTCCCGCGCGGCGGTGAACGGGTGATGTTCCGAATCCCAGCGTTTTCCCTCCGCGTTGTACCGAAAGAGGGGAAAATCGGTCACCCAGCAGAAACTGAAGCGGCCCTCCGGAATCAGACTCAACTGCTGGGCCAAGTGATTGCGCAGGCCCCCCAGCACGGCCGCCGCCGCGCCGGCGGAATCGGCCACCAAAAGCAGCAGATCCCCGATTTTCGCCCCGGCCTTCTGCGCCGCGGCCCGGAGCGTCTCCTCCCCCAGATGCTTGAGCATCGGGCAGATCAGCTCGTTGGGAGCCAGACGCACCGTCACCAACCCATGCGCTCCGAAGGACCGGGCCACGTCGGTCAAGGCATCGATGCTCTTGCCGCTCAAGACCGCTCCCCCGACGGCCACCAGTCCCCGGACCCGTCCGCCGGAGGCCAGGATCTCCCGGAACCGCTGGAAGGAGGTGGCCTCGAAGACCGGCGTCAAGTCGGTCAGCTCCATCCCGAATCTTAAGTCCGGCTTGTCGGTCCCGAACTGCTCCATGCACTGGTCATAGGTCAGCCGCGGGAAAGGGACCGGAAGCTCCTGGCGCAGCGCCTCTTTCCAGACCGCGGCGAACATCTTCTCCATCAGCGCGAAGATCGTTTCCTCGTCCACGAAGGACATCTCGATGTCCAGCTGGGTGAACTCCGGCTGGCGGTCGGCCCGCAGGTCTTCGTCCCGGAAACAGCGGGCGATCTGATAATACCGATCGAAACCGGCTACCATCAAAAGCTGTTTGAACAGCTGGGGGGATTGAGGCAGCGCGTAGAACTTGCCTGGGCTCAAACGGCTGGGCACCAGATAATCCCGGGCTCCTTCCGGGGTGGATTTCGTCAGGATCGGGGTTTCCACCTCAATGAAGTCGGCCTCATCGAGCAGGCGCCGGATCACTTGAAGAATCCGATGCCGCAGGATCAGCCGTTCCCGCGCACTCTGGCGCCGGAGATCCAGATATCGGTAGGTGTACCGCAGCTCCTCCGAAAGCTCCCCCGCCTGCCCCGTCGTCCGCGAGGCGGGCAGGGTCTCCTCGGCAATCTCGAAGGGAGGGGTGAGGCTCGGATTTAAAACCTCCAGCCGCTCCGCCACCACCTCGATCATGCCGGTGGCGATCTTTGGGTTCTCCGTGCCGGCCGGGCGGGCCGCTACCTTGCCTTCTATACCGATGCAAAACTCCGGCCGCAGCTGCTTGGCTTGAGCGTGCAACGGGGGATCGCTCTGGGGATTGAAAACCGCCTGGGTCAAGCCCCAGCGATCGCGCAGATCAATGAAGATCAGCCCCCCGTGATCCCGCCGGCGATGGACCCAGCCATTCAAGGTCACCTGCCGGCCGATGGCCGCCTGATTGAGCTCACCGCAGGTGTGCGTTCTTCTCTGAAAGCTCATTGCATCCCGCTCTTTATTTTCCGCACAATCTCGGACAACGGCTCCTTCGTCTGCTGGCCGGTGGACAAGCTCTTCATCATCACCACACCCTGTTTCACTTCATCCTCGCCGAGAATCAGAACCGTGCCGGAAGGGTTCGCCTTGGCCGCCTGTTCGATCTGGCGCTTGAGCGGTCGGTCCTCCAAATTCGCTGAAGCGGCGATGCCGTTGGCGCGAAGCTGCTCCGCCAATTTCAACCCATTGAGAATCTGAGCAGAACTTACGGTCGCAATAAAAATCTGCGGAGGTTCCATCGGGTCGATTGCTGTTAAACCGTCCGCCTCCTGAGCCATCAAAACCCGCTCCAACCCGATGGCGAATCCGATCGCCGGCGTGGCTGCCCCACCGAGCAACGCGACCAAAGTGTCGTAGCGTCCACCGCCGCCAACGGCATTTTGGGCTCCGAGCCCCGGGTAGATGACTTCAAATGCCGTTCTTGTATAGTAATCAAGACCTCGCACAAGGCGGGGATCCGGAGCGTAGGGGATTTCCATTTGATCCAAGGTGTCCCGAACGATTTTAAAATGCCCCTGACACGGATGACACAGCCAATCCTTCCACTGCATACTCCCAACTGCAACACCTCGACACCTTTCATTCTTACAATCTAAGATGCGCAAAGGATTTACTTCGAGCCGTTGCTTGCAGTCCTCACACAAATCCGACTGCCTTTCAAGAAAGTATTCTTTGAGCTTTTTTAGCATCACGGGACGGTCATCGAGACATCCCAAGTTGTTCAGCATCAACATGACATTCTTCATCTTGAGCCCAAGGCTCTCAAGCAACCGCATTAATAAAGCGATCACCTCGACGTCCTGATAAGGGCTGGCCGACCCGAATACCTCTACCCCCAATTGATGGAACTGGCGCCGCCGGCCGGCCTGGGGCCGCTCGGCCCGGAACATGGGACCCAGATAATAGAACCGGCTCATCCTGGCGGTTTTGTCGAGCCCATGCTCGATGAAGGCCCGAACCACCGAGGCGGTTGCCTCCGGCCGAAGAGCCACCGAGCGCCCTCCTCGGTCTTCAAACAGGTACATCTGCTTGGTGACGATCTCCGCCGCCTCACCCAGCGAGCGGGCGAAGACCGCCGCTTCTTCAATCAGAGGGGTCCGAATCTCCTGGTAGCCGTACAGTTCCAGCGTCTGGCGAGCGCGGGTTTCCAACAGCTGCCAACGGCGGGTTTCCTCCGGGAGGAGATCGCTGGTCCCCCCCAGCGCCTTCACCAAAGCCATAAAAGGCGCTTTCCTTCGGAAGAGGGGGCCTGTTGGCCCCCACGATTTGTTTCGCTTCGCGAACCAAATCGAAACTTGGGGGCCAACGAGACCATTTGCCTTTGCCGGATGGGGGAGAGCGGAGGGGGAAACCGTGGCAGGGTTTCCCCCTCCGAAAGCGGTGAGACGACCGCCTTGCCCCTGCACGGCCCCCAAGCCGTCAGGCACACATCCTCCCTCGGAAAACGCTCGCGTCGTCTCACCGCCTAGCGGATATCCCGCTTCATCAGAAGGCCGGGCTTGAAGACCACCACTCGCTTGGGCGGAACCGGCACTTTTTCGCCGGTCCGGGGGTTGCGCCCGGTCCGCCCTTTGCGCTGCTTGACTTTGAAAATCCCAAAATTCCTCAGTTCAACGGTCTGGCCTTGCGCCAGCGCGGCGACAATCGCCTCCAGAGACTTCTGGACAGCCCGCTTGACATCCAGCTGTTTCAGATTAGTCTCCGCCGCGACTTTCAGAACGATATCTTTCTTGGTCATGAATCCAGGCCTCCCTTCATCAAGTCAAGATATCGTAACATGTTGCAAAACGTAGCGATACGGAATTTTTAGGGTTTCTTGAGCGAGATGCCGCTGGGCCCCACCAAGCCGATCAATGTCTCTAAAAGCTTCAAGGAGGGGGACACCCGCAGAGCCTGTCCCACCGCGACCCGGACCCCGCCTCCATTCTTGCCATTCCCGATCGACAGCTCCACCGGCACTTCTCCTGGGTTATTCTGGAGAATCTCCTTGAGGTTTTCCAGCACCGGACGCTCAACCGGTTCGGCCAGCCGGATCTGAATGCTCCGGGTCCGGCCGCTGCCCGCCGCATCCTCCAGCGCGATTACCTCCCGAGCCAGCAGCTTCGGCCGGTCCTCCCGCAGGGAGGCCCGCCCGGTGACCAGAACCACCGAATCCACTTTCATCTGGGACTCCACCTGCGGCAGAACCTTGGGGAAAACCAGGATCTCCACCGATCCGGTGAAGTCATCCAGGGAAAAGATCGCCATCCGCTCGTTCCCTTTCTTGGTGGTAGTCACCTTGATCCGGCTGATCACGCCTCCGACCGTCACCTCCGTCCCGTCCTGCTGACCCGCTAAGGCCTCCACCGTCACCGATTCGAAAAGCTCCAGCAGATTCTTGTACCGGGCCAGCGGATGGCCCGTCAGATAAAAACCCAGCAGCGCCTTCTCGAAAGCCAGCAGTTGGGATTCCGGCCATTCCTCCAAATCGGGGACCTGCAGATCTTGGGAGCCAGGGCCGGCCGACTGGCCGAACACCTCAAAGAAAGAAAGCTGGCCTCCTTGTTTCTCCTTCTGGCGCTGTCCCCCCACCTCCATCGCCCGGTCCAGGAGCCCGAACAGCTGGGCCCGCTTGAGCGCCAGGCTGTCCATCGCCCCGCACTTGATCAGCGATTCCATCACCTTCCGGTTGACCGCCCTGGAATCGACCCGCTCGCAGAAATCGGGCAGCGACCGGAAAGAGCCCTCCTGTTCCCGGGCCTGGGTGATCGAATCGATCGCCTTCTCCCCGACATTCTTGATCCCCAGAAGGCCGTACCGGATCGCTCCTCCTTCAACGGTGAACCGGGCGAAGCTTTTGTTCACATCAGGAGGCAGGATCTGAATCCCCATCCGGCGGGACTCCTCCACATACTGGGCGATCTTCTCGGTGTTGTCCCGCTCGCTGGTGAGCAGGGCGGTCATGAACTGGACCGGAAAGTTCGCCTTCAGATAAGCGGTCCGATAGGAGATTAACGCGTAGGCGGCGCTGTGGGACCGGTTGAAGGCGTACCCGGCGAAATACTCGATCTTGTCGAAGATCTTCTCGGCGGTCCGGCGGTCGATCCCGTTCTTGACGCAGCCCAGGATGAACTTGGACCGGGCCTGTTCCATGATTTCCGGGGTCTTCTTCCCCATCGCTTTGCGCAAGCCGTCGGCTTGAGCCAGGGTGAACCCAGCCAGATCATGGGCGATCCGCATCACCTGTTCCTGATACAGGACCGTTCCGTAAGTGTTCTTCAGAACCGGCTCCAGCTTCGGATGATCATAGGAGACTCGGATCTGCCCGTGCCGACGATGGATGAAGTCCTCCACCATCCCGGACCCTAACGGCCCCGGGCGGAACAGGGCCACCAGAGCGATCAGGTCCTGGAACTGCTCGGGCTTCAAGCGGCGCAGCAGATCCCGCATCCCGCTGGATTCCAGCTGAAACACCCCGGCCGCCGCCGCTTGAGTGAGCATCCGGTAGGTGGCTGGATCATCCATCGGGATCTTCTCGATGTCGAAGTCCGTTCCCGTCCTCCGGATCGCCTTGGAGGCCTCATCGATCACGGTCAGGGTCCGCAGTCCCAGGAAATCCATCTTGAGCAAACCGATCTTCTCCAGCGCCTCCATCGCGTATCCGGTGGAGACCTGGCCGTCGGAGGTTTTAAACAGCGGCACGTAGTTGGTCAAATCCCCGTCGGCGATCACGACCCCGGCGGCATGGGTGGAGGCGTGCCGGGTCAGGCCTTCCAGCACCATCGAGATATCGATCAGCTCCTGGACCCTCGGGTCGGAGCGGATCATCTCTTTAAGATCCGGGACCAAATCCACGGCCCGCTTTAAGGTCATGTTCATCTCGAAGGGGATCATCTTGGCGATGCGATCCGCCTCCGGGTAGGAGAGCCCGAGGGCCCGGGCCACGTCCCGGACCACCGCCTTGGCCTGCATCGTTCCGAAGGTGATCACCTGGGCCACGTTTCCCTGGCCGTACTTGGCCGTCACGTACTCGATCACCTCGCCCCGCCGCTCGTAGCAGAAATCGATGTCGATGTCCGGCATCGAGATCCGGTCCGGGTTGAGGAACCGCTCAAAGATCAGATCATGCTCCAACGGATCCAGATCCGTGATCCCCAGGCAGTAGCTGACCACCGACCCGGCTGCCGAACCGCGGCCGGGCCCGACCGGGATCTTCTGGGATTTGGCGTACCGGATCACATCCCAGGTGATCAGGAAGTAGCTGGTGAACCCGGTCTTCCGGATGATCGACAGCTCATGCTGGACCCGCTGGCGGACCCGGTCGTCGGCGTTCGGGTAGCGCCGGCTCACCCCCTCCCGCACCAGCTCCTCTAGATAGGCCTCCGGGTTCTTCCCGGGGGGCGGTTGGAACTGCGGCAAATGCAGTTCCCCGAAGTTCAGTTCCAGGTTCGCCTTTTCCGCCACCTCCCGGGTATTGAGAAGGACTTCAGGCAGCTCGGCGAAGACCTCCCGCATCTCCTCTGGAGATTTGAAGTAAAACTGGTCGGTCTCGAACCGGAACCGTTTCGGATCCTCCACGGTGGTTTGAGTCTGCACGCACAGGAGCGCTTCATGGGCGCGGGATTGGGACTTTTCCAGGTAATGGAGGTCGTTGGTGGCCACCACCGGCAGATCCAGCCGCTTGGACAGATCGAGCATCTGGGGGATGATCTTGCGCTGCTCTCCGATCCCGTGATCCTGGATCTCCAGGTAGAAATCCCCTTTCGGGAACAGCTCCGCCAGCTCCTGAGCCGCCGTGGCCGCTTTACTGGCCTCCTCCCGGGCCAGCCAATAGCTCACTTCTCCCTGAAGACAGCTGGACAGACAGATCAGACCTTTGGAATGCCGGCGCAGCAGTTCCTTGTCGATCCGGGGCCGGTAATAAAATCCCTCCAGGTAGGCGGCGGAGATCAGTTTGAGCAGATTCCGGTATCCCTGCTCATCCTTGGCCAGCAGGATCAGGTGAAAGGAGGCCTCCTGAATCCCTTTGGCTTCCTTGTCCAACCGGGAGCCGGGAGCCACATAGGCCTCCACTCCGATGATCGGCTTGACTCCCCCCTTCATGCAGGCCTCGTAAAACTCGATTGCCCCGAACAGGTTCCCGTGGTCGGTGATCGCCAGCGCCGGCATCCGGTTCTTCCGGGCCGCCTCCACCAAGTCCGGGAGCCGGCAGGCCCCGTCCAGCAGGGAGTACTGGCTGTGGACGTGCAGATGCACAAAATCCGCGTGTTTATTCATTCATTCCTCAAGTCCAGGCCGCCCCCCGCCATCCGGATCAGGAACGGAACGATGACGAAACAGATCCAGTGGGTTATGGAGCCGAAGGGGCCATCGGCTTGCCGGCCATAGGGCACATCGCCTTCCAGCCGCCCCTGCCCATCGGACAGGCCTTTCCGTTCCACTGGTAGTACAGCTTGCAGCCGGCCCCCACGACGCTGACCACGATGATCAAAAGTCCCAGGAATTGTCCGAGCTGCTTGACCCGCCCTTTCTGGCTCCCCGATTGGGCCAACACCCAGTAGCCGGCCGCCGCCGCGATGAGTAAACTGCTGATGCCATAAATCATTTTCAACCCTCCCTTGCGTCAAAAGGGGTCAGGCACTTTTTGACGTTGGTCAAAAAGATGCCAGACTCTTACTCCCACTCGATTGTGCCGGGCGGCTTGCTGGTGACGTCGTAGACCACCCGGTTGATCCCCCGAACCTCATTGACGATCCGATTTGAAACCCGCTCCAGAAGATCCGGCGGCAGACGGGCCCAGTCGGCCGTCATCCCGTCGGCGCTCACCACCGCCCGCAGGGCGGCTACGATCTCGTAGGTCCGCTCATCTCCCATGACCCCGACGGTCTTGACCGGCAGAAGCACCGTGAAGGCCTGCCAGACCTTGGAATACCAGCCGCTTTTTTCCAGCTCCTCAATGAAGCGGGCGTCCGCTTCCCGAAGAAGATCCGTCCGCTCTTTCGTCACCTCTCCTAAGATCCGGACCGCCAGCCCCGGACCCGGAAAGGGATGGCGGTTGAGCACCCTCTCCGGCAGGCCCAGCACCCCGCCGATTTCTCGGACTTCGTCCTTGAACAGAAACTTCAGCGGCTCCACCAGCCTGAGTTTCATCCGCTCCGGCAGGCCGCCGACGTTGTGATGGGTCTTGATGGTGGCCGAGGGCCCGCCGAAGGGGGACCGGGATTCAATCACGTCCGGGTAGAGGGTCCCCTGCGCCAGAAACCCGGTATCCGGATGCCGGGTTGCCTCCTCCTCGAAACACTCGACGAACAGCCGGCCGATCCGGCGCCGCTTCTCCTCCGGGTCCTCCACCCCTTTGAGGGCCGCCAGGAAGCGCTCCTCCCCTTTGACCACCGCCAGCGGCAGGCGGAAATGGCCTTTGAAGGTCTCTTCAACCTGAAGAGCTTCTCCTTTGCGCAGCAGACCCGTGTCGACGAAAATCGGGACCAGCTGTTCTCCGATCGCCCGATGGATCAGCAGGGCCGCCACTGAGGAGTCGACCCCGCCGGACAACCCCAGGATCACCCGAGATTTCCCGACGGTCTTCCGGATCTCTTCCACGGAGGACTCGATGAAGGAGCGGGCCGACCAATCCCCCCGGCAGCCGCAGACCTTGAACAGGAAATTCTTCAGGATCTCGGTCCCCTTCGGGGTGTGCATCACCTCCGGATGAAACTGGAGGCCGAATTGCTTGGCGGCCGGGTTGGCCATCGCCGCGATCGGGGTGTTGTCGGTATGCGCGATCCGCTGGAAGCCCTCCGGCAGGCGGGTCACGTAATCCCCGTGGCTCATCCAGGAAACCAGTCGCCGGGGCAGCCCATCGAATAGGAAGTCCGGGTCATCTACTTCCAGGTCCGCCTTGCCGAACTCCCGGTTGGCCGCCTTGGAAACCTCGCCGCCTAGCATCTGACCCATCAGCTGCATCCCGTAGCAGATTCCCAGGGTGGGCACGGGCAGATCGAACAGCCCGGAATCCGGCTTCGGAGCGCCCGGCGCCCAAACCGAGGCGGGACCGCCGGAAAGAATGATCCCTTTGGGAGACTCCTGGGCCAACGCCGCGGCGGAAACATGATGGGGGACGATTTTTGAGAAGACTTTCAACTCCCGGACCCGACGGGCGATCAATTGGGCGTACTGGGAGCCAAAGTCCAAAATCAAAACTGTCTCTTGAGGGGGAATAGGCAACTCCTTTCTGTGGAATAAATTATAACATCAAAGGAGGGAAGATCCTTCGCTTCGCTCAGGATGACGTTCGGCCAACG
>CAYJTC010000028.1:0-18653 GCA_964372955.1 uncultured Planctomycetia bacterium
CTTCATGGAGCCTTACCAGGATCTGGAGGTCGACCGGGAGACCGAGGTTCCCTGGGGCTGCGCGGGGGCAATCCTGTTCAACCGTCTGAAATTTGAAGCCCTAGAGGGGTTCGACTCCACCTTCTTTCTGGACTATGAAGACCTGGACCTGTGCTGGAGAGGTTGGCTACGCGGATGGAAAACCGTCTTCGTCCCAACGGCGCGCCTCCGCCATCGGGTGGGCCCGACGTTTGCCCGGCGGCGGCTCAGCCAATACAAGAATGCCCAACGGTTCGTGCTGAAAACCATGCCGTGGCGGATTGCGCTGGCTGTCTGCTTGATTGAAGTGGGAAAAGCGCTAGGAGGGTTGGTTCTGGGTCGATTCAGCTCCGGTAGCCTTCGGGTCCGGGCTGCTTTGCGCAACATCCTAGAGCTCCCAGAGATCTTTCGGCTACGCCGCAAAGCCTTCCAAGAAGCTTCCTCTTCGAGCATAGCCCTTCTGAGACGCTGGGGATGAAGGTCCTCCATCTCAACGACCATTACGACACGGTGGGAGGCGCAGAGGTGATCCTCCATCAAACCCTGGAAGCCCTCGAAAAAGACAGGGTCACGAACGTGGTGGCGCATCAACATCCTACCTCCATTCGGGAAAAGCGCTGGCCCCTCTACCGGATCGCCGGTTTGGGAGATGCCGTTCCCGCAAAGGGCCGGAATGGGGTCGAAGAGCTCCATGAGATCGTACGGACCGAGCAGCCGGATCTGATCCATCTCTACGACGTCGGAAATCCGGATATCGCACGGGCCTGTCGCGAATGGAGGCCCGCCGTCCAGAGCGTGTTGAATCACAGTTTCTATTGTCCCGGAGGGATGAAGTATCTTCCCTTCCTGGGCAGGATCTGCCAACGGCCCTTCGGGGCGGGCTGCCTGGCCTCGGCGTTCCTGACCCACTGCAACAGCATCCAGCCAAAGATCCTGCTGTCTTCCTACCAGCGCAGCCGCCGGATGCTCCGGGAAACCCGCGGCCTCATCTTCCTGACGCTGAGCCGGTATCAGGCCCAGCGCCTTCGGCAAAGCGGCTGCCCGCCCGAAACCGTGCGGGTTCTGCCTCCCTTCACCGACCTTCCGGATTTGTCTTCTCGCTCGGAGCCTGCTTTCGGCGAACCGCTGCTTCTGTTGACGGGACGCCTGTTCCCGGAAAAGGGGTTGGACATGCTGTTGAAAGCCCTGCGGAGCATCAAGACCCCGTGCCGCCTGGTGGTCGACGGAGCCGGCCCGGCGCTAGGAAGAGCCCGGTGGCTTGCCGCCGGGCTGGGATTGGGCCGTCGGGTTGCATTTGTCGGCTGGGCCCCGCCGGAGCAGCATCGTCAGTACTACCGGCAGGCCTCGGTTGTCATCGTCCCCTCGATCTGGCCGGAGCCGTTCGGGCTGGTCGGCATCGAGGCGATGAGTTATGGGAAGCCCGTTGTCGCCTTCAACGTGGGTGGAATCCCGGAGTGGCTCGATGACGGCGCGACCGGCTTTCTTATCAGGCCCTATGATGTGGAAGAGATGGCAAAAAAGATCGCTTATCTCCTTGGGCACCCTGACGTGGCCCATCAGATGGGGATGAGAGGGAGAAGGAGGGTGGAGGAGGATTTCACCGAGGAAAAGCACATCGCGAGATTACTGGAGGTCTACCAAGAGGTTGTGGGTAACCGCAGTGGCTCCTAATATCCGCCAACTGCTGATCAGAAACACTTCCGCCCAAATCGGATCAACCGCCCTCTCCATGGGATTGGGTCTGGCCACGATTTTCCTCCTGTCTCGCTATTTGGGAGTCGAGCGGTTCGGAAAGTTGAACTACATCTTCGCCTTCTTTTATTTCTTCCTGACGCTGAGTGACTTTGGGATCAACACGGTCTTGGTGCGGGAGATCTCCCGGGACCGGAGCCGAGCCGAATCTTTCTTGGGAGGAATGCTCTCCTTCAAGGCCCTCCTGGCTGCTTTCTCGATCCTGACGGCCTGGGCCGTCATCTCTCGGCTGGGGTTCGAAAGAGAGCTCCGCCACGGCCTGCTCATTTACGCCCTGGCACTGTTTCCGATCGCACTGCAGCTTCCCTCCGTGATCTATACGGTCCTGCTCAAGATCGGCCGCTTGAGTTTCCTTTCCCTGCTCAACAAAGGGATCGGCTTCATCCTGCTCTTGGCGGTGATCCATCTGGAGCGGGGACTGGCGGCCCTTTCGCTCGCCCTGGTCTTGGGAGAGGTCCTCTTTCTCCTGATTCTGCTCAAGGACACCCGGCAGTGGGTCCGCCTGCAATGGCGGCTGGATCCTGTCCTCTGGGGCCGAATTCTGCGCTCCAGCATTCCGCTGGGGGTGACCGGTCTTTTCGTGGCCGTCGTCAACGGGGTGGATTTCATCCTCCTGGAGCGCCTGACCGATCTGCGCCAGGTGGGTCTGTTCTCTGCCGCCCATAAAGTGACCAACCTCCTGGAGGCGCTCCCCCTGATGGTGATGGGCACCCTGTATCCGGTGATGTCGCGCTACGCCAAAGAGGATCCGGGCCGGCTCCAGAGCCTGTACCGGAAAAGCGCCTTGGCGCTGGGAGGGGCGGGGGTCGCCATCGGGATCACGGTGACCCTTTTGTCGCCGATCATCATCCGCCTGCTCTTCGGCAGCCGTTTCGCCGGGGCTGAAAAGGGTCTGGCGATCCTCATCTGGTCTACCGCTTCCTTGTACCCGGCCATCTGTGGGGGGAATTTACTGATCAGCTTAGGGATGGAGCGGATCAACCTTTGGATTAACGCCTCCGCGGCTGTTTTGAACCTCGGAATGAATCTTTTGCTCATCCCGCGGTTCGGTTTTGTGGGCGCAGCCGTTGTGTCTGCAGCAACCTACTGCTTCATCATGGCCAGCACCGGATTCTTCGCCCATCAGGCACTCCGAAAATGAGGGCCCTCCGATGAGGGTGGTTCACATAACGCCTGCCTATTTCAGCTCAAAATCCATTGTGGGAGGCGGGGAACGGTTTCCCTGCGAGCTCGCCAAGGCCATGGGCCGGCGCGTGGAAACCAAGGTGGTCAGCTTTGGAGATGCAGCCGAGACGACCGCGCTTGCCCAGCGGGTCCCTCTCAAGGTGTACGCGCGATGGAACAAGCGCCCGAAGAGCAATCCCGTCAATCCCTGCTTCCTTAAAGAGATTGCCTCCGCGGATGTGATTCATTGCCATCAGTATTTAACGATCGCCACAAATCTTGCCATAATAAGCGGGAGGCTATTGGGGAAAAAGGTGTTCGTGACCGACTTAGGGGGCGGCGGATGGAACTTGGCTTTTTACATCAACATGACCCGATGGATGGACGGTCTCTTGCCCATCTCAAGAAATGCCGCGGAACTTTTCCCGGCTTGCCTTGCGCCAAAACATATTATTTACGCGGGCGTCGACCCGGCCCTTTACAGACCCACCCGTCCCAAAGAGAAAAAAGTGGTCTTTGTAGGCCGGTTCATTCCAAACAAGGGGATTGACGTGCTCATCGAAGCCATTCCGAAGGATATTCCTCTCCATGTGATCGGGACGGTCTACGATCAGCGCTATTTTGAGGACTTAAAGAGGCTTTCGGAGGGAAAGCTCGTTTCCTTCCGGGCAGGCCTGTCCGACGCGCAGATCGTGGACGAGTATTCCTCAGCGGCAGCCTGCATTCTCCCTGCCGTGGTCAGAAACCGGTATGGGGGCGTGGCTCATAACGTCCAGCTCTTTGCGCTTCCCTTGATTGAGGCCATGGCCTGCGGGACGGTCCCCATCGCCACGAACCTCTTTTCGCATCCAGAGATCATTGAGGACGGTGTTACCGGGTTTCTGGTCCCACCGAACGACCCGGCAGCGATCCGAGATCGGATTGAGCATGTCTTGGCGGATCCGGATGGAGCGCAGGAAATGGCCCTTCGGGGACGGGAGATCGTGATGAAACGCTTCACCTGGGAGGCCGTGGCGGACCGGTGCCTGGAGGCCTACGGGATTCTTAGATGATCCGGTGGCAGATCTGGTTCCTGGCGATCCTCCTCTTTTCCTGCGTGGACGGCTTTTTAAGCAACTGGCTCTATCCGAAAAAACTTCCTCTCCTCTATCGCGATTTCCTGGTACTGGCCGTCTATATTCTTTTCATCACGCAGGAACCGGTTCGCGATTGGATAGCTCGGTTCCGCAAGCATCTAGGTCCCCTCCTGTGGTTTTTTGCCTTCTGTTTTCTCATTGTGGGAACCTGGCAGATGTTCAATCCCGGGGTACCCAACCTTCTGGTAGGACTCCTGGGTTTTAAGGTGGTTTTCTTTTACTGGCCCCTCGCTGTCCTTGCCTTCGCCTACGCAGACTCTCTGGATCGGGTGCGTTTCTTGATCCGGGTTATCGTGTTCCTTTCCATTTTCATCAATCTGTTCGGCCTCTATCAGTTCTGGGCGGGGCCGGAATTCCTCGTGGAGACCTTTGGCCCCGGCTTTGAGCGGGCGACGATCTTGGCCCATCTCCAGAACGTGCCTAATCCGGAGGACACCTTCCTTCGGATCATCGGGACGTTCTCCTCCAGTGGGCAGTACGCGAACTTCCTGATCATCAACGCGGCATTCTGTGTAGCCCTGATGCTGACGGCTTCAACAAGGGTGGGGCGCCTGTTTTATCTGGGCCTGATCCTCCTGAATTTCGCCGCTCTGCTGGCGACCGGTTCCAGGGGGGGCCTTCTGACCCTCGGCTTTGTGACCCTGGTAATGAGCCGTTTTTGCTCCAGCTTCGGAAAAACGGCCTGGGTCGGCTTCGCGGTGGGATTGGGCCTCTATTTTGGGTTCAATTGGCTGGGAGAGAATGTGGTCGAGCGGTTCGAGACCCTGAGGGATATCGACATGATCACCCAGCGAACGGTGGGAACAACCCCGGTCATGTTCGCTCAACTGTTCAAAGAGGCTCCTCTGGGGCAAGGCATGGGATTAGGCAGCACCGCCACCCGTTACCTCCTGGGAGTTGGTTCTTCCGGCTTGCGCCTGATTGAAAACCATCTGTCCAAGCTCCAGCTGGAGACTGGAATCCTCGGCGTGATCTTCTTTTATCTGTTTGTCTGCGCTTTCCTTCTGCGTTGGGCAAGGCGGTGGCGGATCCCTTCCGACAGGGCCTTCACGGATCTGACCGGCCCGCTCTCGGCCTACTGCGTGACGATCCTCGCCCTATCCTTCATCATCGGCGGCTTTGACTCTCCCCCCCAGGCGATTTTCTTCTGGGCCCTGATCGGGCTCGTTTCAAGGGCGCACCTTTTGAGAAGCCCTGAAACCGCCGCGTGATGGCCGACCTTTATACGACGCGCAAGACGTGCCGCTCCTGCGGCTGCCCGTCTCTGAGGACCATTCTGTCCTTGGGAAACCTTTTTGTCTCTGGATTCGTCGATTCCCCTGAAGACTGGGACCGCTGTGTCAGGGCCCCTCTGGAACTGGTCCTGTGCGCGGAATGCCAGCTCCTGCAATTGAGACACACGGTCAACCCCGATCTGCTCTACCGTCAGTACTGGTACCGGTCCATGATCAACAGCGCCATGCGCGCTGCGCTGGCTGATGTCGCCGCTTCCGCTGAATCCCTGGCGGCGCTTAAGGACGGCGACGTCGTCCTGGACATCGGCTGCAACGACGGGACTCTCCTGCGCTCTTACCGGACCCCGGGGCTTGCGCGGATGGGATTCGAACCGGCCGGGAACCTGCTCGCCGATGCCGGGCAAGGAACCACCCGGATCTTCAACGATTTCTTTCGAGCCGACCCATTTCTGGAGGCATCCCCGCGGAAATCCAAAGTGATCACCACTATCGCCATGTTTTACGATCTGGAGGATCCCAACCGGTTCGTCAGCGACGTGAAGCAGTGCCTCGATCTGGAGGGAATCTGGATCATCCAGATGTCCTATCTGCCCACCATGCTGGAGAACAACGCCTTCGATAACGTGTGTCACGAACATTTGGAATTTTACTCTCTGCGATCGCTTGAAAATTTGTTGGCCCGGCACGATCTGGAGATCTTTGACGTCCTGCTCAACGATGTGAACGGAGGAAGCTTCAGGGTCTACATCCGGCATTCAGGCTCCGTCATCTGCGGCAAAGAAGGCCTCCCGCGCGTCCAGGCCCTGGAAGAATATGAACGGGGCCTTCACTTGGAGAACCTCCGCCCTTATGAGGCCTTTGCTTCCCGTGTTGAAAAAATAAAAGAGGAAGTCTGCGGATTCATCCGGCAGGAGGCGGCGAAGGGCAAGCGGATCTATGCTTACGGGGCCTCCACGAAAGGGAACACCACCCTCCAATATTTCGGCCTGGACCGGTCCCTGATTCCGGCGGCGGTGGAGCGCAGCCCGGACAAGTGGGGCAAACTGACGGTCGGCACCTGGATCCCGATCATCTCCGAAGAGCAGATGCGCAAAGAGCGCCCCGATTTCCTGCTGGTACTTCCCTGGCATTTCCTCAAGGAGTTCCTGAAGCGGGAAGAAACCTACCTGGAGTCTGGGGGTGAGTTTGTCGTCCCGCTGCCTCATTTCAGGGTTCAATGAAGGTCGCGATCATCACCCGTTTTCTTCCTCCCCGGATTGGAGGGGTTGAGGATTACACCTTTCGTCTGGCCCAATCTCTGGCGAATGCCGGCGTTCGGGTCACTCTGATCAGCTCCATCCAAACCTCCGCCGCTTCTCCAGGACATCCGCTGATCAGGCTTCAACCAGCCGTTGAGCGGTGGGACAGAAAAGGGATCCCCCGGCTGATCGAGATGATCCGCGTTTCCGGAGCGGATCTTGTCCATCTCCAGTTCGTCCCTCACCTCTACGGACGCTACGGCGTCAATTGGGCGATGGCCTCCCTTCCGGCGGCGATCCGTCGCCGGACCGGGAAACCGGTGGTGACCACCTGCCATGAACTGCTCAGCCATCGGCCGGCTGGATTAAAAGAGCATCTGCTTCAGACGCTGTACCGGGTTCAAGCGCGGCTGATCCTGCGGGGATCCTCTCAAGTGGTGACGCCCACAGAATGGCAGGAACGGCAGCTTCATCGCCTCTTCCCGCGCCTAGCCGGCAAGATCCGCCGGATCCCGGTGGGCAGCCCGATCCCGGTGGCGCAGACGAACTCCTCCGAAACACGGCGGCCTGATTCCGGAAACCGGCCTTTCAGGTTGGGAACCTTCGGGACGGGGCATCCCTGGTGGCAATACGAGATGGCCCTGCGAGTTTTAAAGGGCCTCCAAGACCGGAGCATCCCATCGCGATTGATCTGCATCGGAGACATCGCTTCCGCGAATCCGGCTTATCACCGCCAGCTTCTGAGCCTGGAAACCGAGCTGGGACTGACCGGATCGGTCGAATGGACCGGTTCGCTTCCTTCGGAACAGGTTTCCCGCAGCCTGCAGAGCGTGGATCTGTTCCTAGCCCTTCAGCGCAGCGGAGTCACGGGCCGAAGCACCGCCCTGGCCGCTGCCCTCGCTCACGGCCTGCCGATCCTGGCCGCGGGAGGTCCGGACGCGGATCGTTGGCTCCTGGACAGCGGGGCGATGGCGCTGGTGGAGCCCAACGACCTTCCCGCGGCGATCCGGGTCACAGAGCGGCTGTTTTCCGACCCTCAATCCCGGAAGGCCCTGGGGGCGAAGGCCCAGGATCTGTACCAGCGGCACCTTTCCTGGGAGAGGATTGGGCGGCGGTTCCTGGATCTTTTCCAAAACCTGCTGGCAGACGCTGGCGGCAAATTGGGGAGCGACCTATCGGGCGAAACCTGGAGACGCTGCTGGAAAAAGTGGCAGGACAAGGGAAGTTACGAAGCGGATCTCCTTCAGCACCGGCAGGAACGGGGACCTCTCTACCGGCTGCTCCGCGAAGGTTTCCGGGAGAGCGGCTCCCCCCGCCCCAAGGTGTTGGAGGTCGGCTGCGGGACCGCCATCGACACCCTCCTGCTGGCGGAAGATCCGGCTCTGCGTGTGGTCGGCCTGGACCAATCGTTCGAAGCGCTTCAGGTGGCCCGGAGCATCTCGGAGAATTTTGCGCGCCATCCGGCCTTTGTCTTGGGGGAAGCCGGGGATCTGAGCTTCCCTGATGATACCTTCGATCTGGTGTTCAGCCAGGGCCTCTTGGAGCACTTCCGGGATCCGCTTCCACTGCTGGCCGAGCAGGCGCGGGTGCTCAAGCCTTCCGGTTCGTTGGTGGTGGACGTACCTCAGAAATTCGCAGGACTGGGTTTCTACTCACTGCGAAAGCAATGGAAGATCCGAAGGGGGACCTGGGAATGGGGATGGGAAACGCAGTATTCCTATCCGGAACTGAAACGGTTGGGAGCGGCGGTCGGGCTCATTCCGGCGGGAGTCGGTGGATACGGATACGACGGCGTGTTGAATCTATTTGCCAACCCTCATCTCATGATCGACAAGCTGCCGTTCCTGCGCCGTTCGCGGACCGCCCAGGTGTTCAAGCGCTTCTACCTGAAACGCCTGAAAAGATCCAATGACCGCCTGTGGGAATGGCTGTCCCGGCGCTTCGGGCATTGGCTCCTGATCTGCGTCGCGGTCCGCTTCCAGAAGAGGCCCCTTTCGTGCGGATCCTGATGATCAGCGGAAAATACCCCCCCGCCGTTTGCGGCATCGGGGATCAGGCCTGCCGGTTGGTCAAGGAGCTGCGTGGACTGGGGCATCAAGTCTTCGTGCTCACCTCCGCCGAGAATGCGACGATTCCCCCCGTTCTCCTCGAATCGATCCGGCGGCATCAGATTGAGCTGGTCCACCTGCAATACCACGCCTCCTCTTTCCGGGGTCAGCCGGCAGCCGCCCTGATCCCCTGGCTACTGAAAAAACGCCTCGCGCCGAATCGGGCGGAAGTCGTAACGACCCTCCACGAATTGGCGGGGCCAAGCGGGCCCTTTCTGCCCGGGCCGTTTCGGCGTATCTGGCTGCTGCCTTTACTCCTTTTCTCGGATGCGGTGATCGTATCCAACCAAAGGGACCTGTCCCGGCTGCAGATCCTGCCCTTTCTAAAGGGAAAGCTCCATCGGGTCCCATTCGCTCCCCCTTTTGATCCGGCAACCGGCTCTCTCGCTGATCGGTCCCAGGTGCGGCAATCGCTGGGGATCCGGGAAGGAGAGACCCTCTTGGCCCGGTTCGGATTCGTGCATAACACTCGCCTGAGCCTTTTCCCGCAAATCCTGGACGCTCTGCGCCGGCTCCTGCGTCAGGGGCACCGGATCAAACTCCTTCTTCTCGGAGAAACATCCCCGTCGGATAGGCAGGAAACGTTTGACTTGGCTCGCCGGTTCGGGGTGGAGGAGCGTCTCCTCTTCGGCGGACACTGTCCGCCCGCTCAGGTTTCCAGGCTCCTCTATGCGGCGGACGTCGGAATCCAGTTGTATCCCGATGGGATTTGTGAAAAGCGCTCCTCCCTTTTGACCGCGATGGCGCACGGCCTGCCGGTCCTCAGCACCCGCAAAGGCCCGGTTCCTGCTCCCTTTCGAGATGGAGAAAATATCCTGTTGGTCCCGGTGGGCGACTCTCTCCAGACAGCCGAATCTATTCAACGGCTCATCGAGGACAGCGCCTTAAGAGACCGCTTGGGCCAGGGCGCGGCTCAAACGGCGGCCGGCTTCTCGTGGGACCGGATCGGGCGGGAAACGGCCGCTCTCTACGAATCGCTCAAAGAATCGGCCCCTCGATGAAGATCTTGATCGTCACCCGGGTCCTCAACACGCGCACAGGGGGCGCGGCCCGGATCGTGCACGGCTTAAGCGAAGCCCTAAGGCGGCGCGGGCACCAGGTGGATCTGATCTTCACCGAAGAGGTGCCGGATCCCTTGAGGGTATTCCACCTTTCCGGGATCACGTTCCCGATTCTGGCGCTGCTGCCGATCCGGCGCCTGACGAGAACCCGAGGCCCTTACGATATCGTCCAGCTCCACACCCTGGCAGGCGCCCCTTATGTTTGGCTTAAGAAACGTTTCCCGCGGCTTCCTAAGAGCGTCATCCTCTCCTACGGAGCTGATGAACAGCGCTGGGATCTGGAAAAGGAGGAAGCGCGCCTGGGGCTTAAGCCGCTCAAGCTCTGGGCCCGGTTGTTTTATCCGTCTCTGGTCATCGGGCCGGTCCGCTACGCCACCCGGCACGCCGATCACGTCATCACCGCGGCCCAGTCGGAAAAGCGATTCTACCGGGAGACCTATCGGATGGCCCCCGAGAAGATCTCCGTGATGCCCAACGGGGTCTCCCCTGAATTCTTCACCGAAAGGGACTACACCAAACCTGCGTCTTCCTTGCTTTACGTCGGAGGCTGGGAGTGGCGCAAGGGAATCCGCTATGTGGCGCACGCCTTCTGCAGCATCGCCGAAAAACATCCCTCGGTCACCCTCACCCTGGCAGGGACAGGAAAGGGGAAAGACAAGGTCCTCAGTTCTTTCCCGAAACAATGGCATGCCCGGATTCAGGTCATTCCTGGATTCTCGGCCGAAGAGGCTCCCTGTCTTTATGCCCAACACGATCTTTTCGTCTTCCCCTCCCTCTTCGAAAGTATGGCTCTGGCGCTGCTGGAAGCCATGGCTTCTGGGATGCCGGTGATCACGACCCGGGCCTGTGGGATGCAGGACGTCGTGGAAGACGGCGTGTCCGGATTTCTGATCCCTCCCAGGGATTCGTCGCTTCTGGCCTCGCGGATCGAATCTCTCCTGCGGGACCACGCCCTGTGCGAGCGTCTGGGCCGGAACGGTCAACAAAAGGCGCGGGGGTTAACCTGGGACCAGGTCGCGGCTCAGTATTTGACCGCATTCAACGCCATTGTCCAAAACCGATCTTCGCAGCCATGAGGGTCGTTTTGTTCCAGCCCTTCCCAGACTCCTACCGCCAGAGCATGCGGGTATATGCCGATGAGCTCCTGAAAGGGATCCAGCCCCACTTGACAGCCGCCGAATCGATCGGCCATTTTCTCCCCGAAGGAGTCCGACTGGCTCCGAAGCTGGCCCGTTGGTGGTCCCAGTACATCCGATACCCGCGGGAAGCCCGGGCCGCTCAGGGAGACGTGAACCACGTGATCGATCAGGCCTACAGTCACCTCCTGTACTCTCTTGATCCGGAGCGCACGGTCGTGACTTTCCACGATGCGATCGCCCTAAAGACAGACCTGGGCCTCATCCAAAACTACAATCTGCGAGGACTCTGTAGGGCCGCCGCCGTCATCTGCGATTCGGAGGCCAGCCGGAAGGACCTTCTCCGGTTCGCCCGTTACCCGGAAGAAAAAACGGCGGTGATCCATGCGGGGGTTTCGGATTCCTTTTCCCAAGAACCGCAGGGCAATCCCTGGGAGCGGGTAAAAATCCCGCCGGGCCGGTATCTTCTTCATGTGGGGCACAACAAGGCCTACAAAAACATTCCGGGTCTGCTTGAAATCTTCTCGATCCTCCGGCAATCCAAGAAGATGCCCCTCCAGCTTCTCAAAGTCGGGGAGGGGCTCACCCCCTCCCAACAGGCGCTGGCCGAGAAACTGGGCCTAAAAGATCAAATCGTCTCTCTCGGCAGAGTTCCCCCTCAGGAACTGCCGGCCCTCTACCACTGTGCCGAGTTGCTCCTCATCCCCTCCTGGGATGAGGGGTTCGGCCTGCCGGTCCTGGAGTCCATGGCTTCCGGAACACCGGTGGCTGCGTCGGAACGGGGCGCTTTGCCGGAAGTAGTCGGGGAAGCGGGTCTCCTTTTTAATCCGGAGGATACATCCGACGCGGCCGACCGGATTGCTTCGCTCCTGGAAGACCCGGGCCGATGCCAGCGCTTGAAAGAAGCCGGCCTTCAGCGGGCGCGGGAATTCACCTGGGATAAGACGGCCCGGCAGACGCTGGAAGTGTATCGAAAAGTGTACCAGGCTTCCCGTCGATGAAAAGCAGGCCTGGCTCTGAAAAAAGCGGCATCCTGGTCGTCCAGAGCTTGGGATTGGGAGATTTGATCTTCGCCATCCCTCTCCTCCGAGTTTTAAAGGGGGCCTTCCCCCAAGAGCCTCTTGCCTTCCTGACCCACGCGCGAAATGCTGAACTATTGGTTCTTGTGCCGGAAGTGGAGCGGGTGATCTCTTATGAAAAGAAAACTCCCGCAACACTCCTACGGCTCATTCAAGAGGCCCGCCGCGGCTCCTACCGGATGGTCTTCGTGCTCAACCCAATTTTTCGTGGGTCCGTCCTGGCCTGGTGTTCCGGAGCGCCGGTCCGGGTGGGATACCGGCGGGATTACGAGCGGAAGCAGTCTCTCTGGGGATTCGGGAAATACTTGCTGACCCATTCGTTCCTTCCACAAGATAAAAAAATCCATGAGGTAGGGCGATACCTGGACCTGGCCCGGATGTTCGGGCTGGAAATCCGTCCGGAGGATGCCATTCCAAAATTGAGCTTGACGCCTGAGGCCGAAGCCTTCGGCCGCGGTGTCGCTCGATCGCTCCATGGGAAGGCAGAGGAACCTCTGGTCGCTCTCTTGCCTGGGGGGGGTTGGAAGATGCGCTGGTGGCCGGCGGACCGGTTTGCTGCCGTCGGAGACTGGCTGGCCGACGCGTGTGGGGCCCGGGTTCTGCTGCTCGGGTCAAAGGGAGAAGCGCCGCTGGTTGAGCAGATACAGGGACAGATGAAGCGCCCCGTCGTCTCTTACGCCGGGAAGACTACGCTGGTTCAACTGGCCGGGTTGCTTTCCCAATGCGACCTGCTCCTGTCCAATGACACCGGAGTGGCCCATCTGGCGGCGGCATTAAATGTTCCTACCCTGACTTTGTTTGGCCCTGGAGATCCTTTGAAGGCTCGCCCCTTGTCGCCGAGAGCGGTGATCCTCCACCATCCGGTCCCCTGGGGCCCTTGCCGGGTCCAATACACCGACCGGTGTCAGAACAATCTCTGCATGAAGGAGCTCTCCGTCGAGGAGGTGCAAGAAGCGATTTCAAAGATCCTGGGTCCGCCAAAACGGGGTCTGATCCCTCTTGACCTGGCACCTTTTACCCCCAAAGGGGTCAGACCCCTTCCAGTTTTGAAGAGGATCCTGTATCTGCAGTCCACCTCGGAGATCAGCGGGACCGACATTACCCTGTTAAGAATGCTGGAGGTTCTGGACCGGAACCGGTTCGAGGCCCATGTGGCTCTGCCTCGGGAGGGCCCCTTCGCGGATGATTACCGGAAGGCCGGCGCCAAGGTCTACCTCCTTCCGGCCATGCGCCAGCTTCGGGCCCGGAAAGGGATCGGGTACCTCTCGGGGTATGTGGCGGGCTATCCGACGGCAGTCTGGCAGATCAGTCGTCTGGCGCGCCGGGAAAAGATCGACCTGATCCACACCAACACGATCCATAACCTGCACGGCTTCCTAGCCGCCCGGCTGGCCGGCGTCCCGCACATCTGGCACATTCGGGAGATCGTCGTCCAGAACCGCCTACTCGGGGCTATGGAAACTTTCCTGGTCAAGCGCTTCTCCACCCGCTTCATCGTGATGAACCAGGTGATCGCCGCCGGCTTCACGCGTCGGGGTGGCGGGCTCCCGGCCAATATCGCCAAGCTGTACGATGGGGTGGACCTGGAGGAGTTCCATCCGGAGATCTCCGGCCAGCGAATCCGCCGGGAGCTGGGAATCAACGATTCCGCTCCCCTGATTGGCACGGTCTGCCGCCTGGATCCGTGGAAAGGGCTGGAGCTGTTCCTGGAGGCGGCCTCCCAGATCCACCGAACTCTACCGGAAACCCGGTTTCTGATCTGCGGGGGAGAGATTGACGGGCATGCAGGGTATGAAGCCCTCCTGCGCGAAAAAACCCGGTCTCTTGGCATCGACAACGCCGTCCTCTTCACCGGCTGGCGCTACCGTCATCGGGATATCCCGGAGGTGTATGGGGCCTTGGAGGTATCCGTGCAATGCCCCACTTACCCGGAACCGTATGGGCTGGCCAACGTGGAGGCAATGGCCAGTGGGGTGCCGGTCGTGGCCGCCGCCCACGGGGGACCGACCGAGCTGTGCGTGAATGGAGAGACGGCCCTGCTGGTCAGCCCCCAGGACCCCAGAGCGGCCGCTGAAGCGACTCTGGCTCTCTTAAAAGATTCAGCACGGGCAAAAGAGATGGGAGAAGCCGGCCGCCGCCGGGTGGAGCGGCTGTTCGACCGCCGCAGGTGTGTGAGAGAATTGGAGGGGATTTACCAAGAGATCCTGAAGAACTAAAGCAATGCCCACAGACCGCCGATCCATCGGAATCGCGATCGCCGAAAAATTGCTGGCCTGCCGGGAATCCCTGCGGCGCCAGTGGCTTTCTCCGGCCCCCATCCGGCATTTCTTCCTGGACGGACTCCTTCCCGACGAATTGTGCCTGGAAATCGCCAAGGCATTCCCAGATCCCCAGAAATTGACTCTCCGCTCTTCCCTTCGGGAGCGCAAGCGGGTGGGAATCGACCTGAAAAGCTATCCTCCGATCATCGGGGAAGCGCTATTTGCTTTCCAGGAACCCTTCGTCATCCAGGCAATGACTGAAATCACCGCCTTAGCCGGATTGGAGGCGGACCCCACCCTCTACGCTTCCGGGATCTCCATCATGGGAAAGGGGGATTTCCTGAACCCGCACATCGACAATTCCCACGACGCGGACGGCCAGCGCTACCGGGTCCTGAACTTTCTTCTCTACGCCTCCCCGGACTGGAAGCTGGAGGATGGGGGAAACTTGGAATTGTGGAATCTCTCCGTCACCCAGCCGGTCGTCGTTGCCTCCCTGTTTAACCGGCTCGTCGTGATGGAAACGCATCCTCAGAGCTGGCATTCGGTCAGTCCGGTTCGGGCGGACAAGCCCCGCTGCTGCGTCTCCAACTACTATTTCAGCCGAGTTCCTCCTCTGGGAGGCCAGCCGTACCGGCACGTCACGCTGTTCGCCGGGCGTCCCGAACAGCCGCTCAAGCGGATTGCGCTGAAACTCGATGGCTTCCTGCGCGACGGCACCCAGCGGCTTCTGCCTTTCCTAAAGCGGAAGCGCTGGCACCGGATCCAGGCCCCTTAAAGAGGATGCCTGCCGTGGATCTATCCGTCCTCGTCGTCAACTACAACGCGGGTCCTCTGCTGGAGCGCTGCCTCTCCTCGCTGGAAAAACACCTCCAAGAGATCCCCCATGAAATCTGTGTCGTGGACAACGCCTCCGTGGATGGAAGCCCCGAGCAAGTCCGATCCCAATTCCCCCGGGTCCGCCTGATCGCCAACGACACCAACCGGGGATTCGCCGCGGCGCTTAACCAAGGCCTCCGGGACACGGCGGGCCGCTACATCCTATGGTTGAATCCGGACACCGAGCTGTTGGACAACGGCTTCCAGGAACTGCTCCGGCACCTGGATCGGAATCCGAAAACAGGCATCCTGGGGCCCTACCTGGCTGACTCCAATGGGCGGCGCCAGCTCTCCTGCCGCTCCTTCCCTTCCTACCGAACCGCTCTGTTCAACCGCCACTCCCTCCTGACCCGATGGCTCCCGGGAAACCGATTCAGCCGGCAGTATCTTCACTCCGACTGGGACGCTTTTACGATCCGGCAGGTGGACTGGGTTTCCGGGGCCTGCCTCCTGCACCGCCGTGAGGTTTCCGATCAGATCGGCGGGCTGGACGAGCAGTTCTTCCTTTACTGCGAGGATGTCGATTTCTGTCTCCGGGCCAAGCAGAAGGGCTGGTCCGTCCAGTATCACCCGGGGGCCCGGGTCCTCCACCGGATCGCCGGCTCCAGCCGGCAGACCCCTTACCGCTCGATCGCCCAACGTCACCGGAGCTTGTGGCGTTATTACACCAAGCATTTCCCCCGCCATCCGCTCAAGGATCTCCTCGTGGGAGCCGGCATCTGGACCCGATGCGGCTTCCTCATTCTGCGGGAAACTGCAAACCAAGTACTTCATCCCCGTCGGGCTGTGCTAAGATAAATCCCCTGTAGGGGCGAATAGCTCAGTTGGTCAGAGCGCTTCCTTTACACGGAAGAGGTCACAGGTTCGAGCCCTGTTTCGCCCAATGGCACAGGACAACGTATGTCGGCAATCTCCCAAAAGACAGAAAAACTTGATCGGATCGCCGAAATCGAAGCGCGGACGAACTCTCGCCTAAAGGATCTCCTTTACCAACTGCATTGGGGAGAGGACCTGATGCATCGGGAGATCGCCGCCCGAATCGGGGTCCCTCGCCCCACCGTGACCCGTTGGTTTAGCCAATTAGAGGTTCCAAGCCAGCCGTCTGAGAGAATCACCAAGACTCATCTGACGAGCTGGCCCTACCTCACCGGCCAGAAGAAACCGAAGCCCCGCTATGTGGGTCCAAAACGTTCTTCGCAAGAATATCGCGGCAATGTGAACGTCCGCTTCTTTAAAAGATGGACGCCGGAAATGGCTTACGTGTTAGGATATTTCGCCGCCGACGGCTGCCTCGCTAAAAACCGAAGGGGTTCTCACTATCTACAGTTCGTCTCCACAGACATAGGGCTCTTGCGTCAGATCAAGCAGGCAATGGGCGCCAGCCAGGCCATTCGGAAGAAAACGCGGAGGAAACTAAATCCCGCATGGCGTCCTTGCTACCACCTTCAAATTGGCAGTTTCGGAATGTACCAGGACCTGTTAAAATTAGGACTCACTCCCCGAAAGGCGAGCCGACTGGAGCTACCGAAAATTCCACGCGCCTACATCTCGGATTTCGCCCGAGGATTTTTTGACGGGGATGGCTCCATCTCATACGGACTATATCCGCGTTCAAGTCGCCCCCGGGGATTCGCAAAGGTCCTGTTGAGTCGCTTCACATCCGGTTCCGCGAATTTTCTGACTCATCTGAAAGCGGCGTTGGAGAGCGCTGCTGGGTTAAAAGGTGGTGGCGTAATGAGGGGTACTCGCGCATTCCATTTGCAATACAGTATCAGCAATAGTATCCGCCTCTTCAGCTTTATGTATCGAGACCTAGGACAAGGGCTGTTTCTTCGAAGAAAACACCGCAAATTTCTTTTGGCTCTGAAATTCATCGGAAAGGGGCCGTAGGGGAGAGGCCGTCCCCAGTGGCTTGTCACGCCATTAATCGCGGGTTCGAATCCCGTCGGCCCCGCCATTAAAGCCGCCAGCAGCTCCGCGCCTGAAAGGGCGCCGGCTCCCTGGCTCAACAGCCTCTCCCCCGCCACTGAATCGTCGGCGGGCAGGCGCGGCCGCTCAGACTTGGGCCACTCCTTAATCGGCTTAGCCACGGTCAAACCGTCCCTTCATCGCGATCCGTTCGGAAATGCATCAAATGAAACATTACTTCATTTCGCGCATTTCGGCTGCATCATTTCGGCGGATTGCGAGATATTGCCCTCATTATTACCCTCTTTTGGTGATAGGGCCCTTTCTCCGCCAGAGAGCGCCCGGACCGCGGCCACGGCATTCAACTTTCCCGTCCTTCTGCAGTTCTCGCAGAACTCTGCGGACCATCGCAGGACTGACGCCTAAGCACGCCTGTTCTAACTGTGACAGCGTGAAGTCGCTGTGAAACTCCTCCACAGCCGCCTCGACCACCTTGGTCTTCGCTCCTCTGGGCTCCTTCATCTGGCTTGCCCGCTGCTCGAACTCCCGGTACGCCGTCTTCAGGATGAACAGCAAGTAGTTGATGTACGGCCAGGAATCGTGTTTGCCTTCGTGCCAGCGCCGGGAGCTTTCTTCCAGCGTCTCATAGTAGCGTTCCTTGTTCTGCTCGATCAAGCGCTCCAAGCTGATATAGCGCCCCACTTCGTAGCCCAGATGGTAGCACTGCAAGAGCAACAAGAGACGGGACGCGCGCCCATTACCGTCCCGGAATGGATGGGTGCACAGGAAATCGAGGTTGAAAGCGGCCAGGGCGATGAGGGGATGAATCCATTGTTCTTCCAGAGACCGATCCCACAGCTTGATGAGCTCCCGCATCGCTTCGGGCGTCTTGGCCGCCGAGACCGTCTTAAAGCGCACCCGCTGTCTGCCGTCGGGGCTTCTTTCGATGATGTCGGTGTCTTTCCCTTTGTACTTGCCGGCGTCCCAAATCTCGCCGCGGGTTAACCAATGAAGCTCTCGAATCGTCGCTTCTGAAATGGGAAGCTTCGCCCCCCGCTCGTGGATCCGTTTGAGCGCATCCAGGTATCCTCGAATCTCCTCTTCATTGCGATCCCGAAGTAAGGGTTTACCGAACACCAAAGTTCCGATGCGGCGCTTGTCGACCACCACTCCTTCGATGCGGTTGGAAGAAACAGCGCTTTCGATTAGCGCATGCTCCCGAAGAATTTTGAGCTTCTGTGGGGATTGGCGGGTAAACAGCTCTTGCTTCCCGCGGGCTTCGCCGAGGTCCGCCAAATACCACGACGTTGAAGCCGGAATTGTTTTCGGTTCCGCCGAAAGCTGACGGAGCGTCATCATCTCTGGCGTCTCTTTTTTCGAGATAACTTTCCGGCCGGGAGTGAAGCCTGGACGTTGGTTTGCGTCTCGATCCACCGCTCAAATTGGTCCTTGCGAAATCGCCAGACTCCGCCGGCTTTAAATGCTGGGATTTTCTTCTGCCGGGCGAGGCGCGTGACGCTGAAGGGATGGATCCGCAGCATCTTGGCTATTTCGTTCGGGGTCAAAGTCTCCATACAAATGGACTCCTTTCAAGAGTAAGCAAATTGTATCAGATCAAACACCACTGAGAAAGCGTTTTCTCCAGAAAAAGTAGATTATCGCTTACAATCCATTGGGT
>CAYJTC010000029.1:0-18250 GCA_964372955.1 uncultured Planctomycetia bacterium
CGAGCGGTCACGCCAGCTTTCCCTTCCGTACCGCTCGTCGAGGCGACGGCGCACCTTCTTAATCGTCGGAACGTCGCCTAACGGAGGTGGTGGGGTCATGACTTGATCTCCGACAAGGAGGAATCGCTTTCCCAGTAAAGGTCCCGGTGCCGCCGATAGAAATCCAGGGTCCGGGCCACCCCTTCTCGAAGGGGGACCTGAGGAGCCCAGCCGGCGTCCTGCTGAATCTTGGAGATATCGGTCACGTAGTCTCCCGTCTCCACCAGCTGGTTTTCCAGATTCCAATCGGTATGGACCACGCGGGTGCCCGGTACCAGCTCCGCCACCAGATGCGCCATCTCCCGGAAGGCGGTCCCCGCGCCGCTGCCGACGTTGTAGAAATTCCCGTTGGTCCGGTCGCTCGCGGCCGCGTAGAGGAAGGCCCAGGCGACATCCTCCACATAAACGTAGTCCCTCTTCTGAAGGCCGTCCCCGTAGACGGTCAGCGGCTTGCCCTCCAGGGCTTGCCGGACGAACCAGTTGACGATTCCATACTTGCTGTGCTTCATCTGCTGGCGGGGACCGTAAGGGTTGGCGATCCTCAGGGAAACGGTGGGGATTCCATGCTGGAGCGTGAAAAACTTGTGGTATTTCTCGGCCACCAGCTTGTGGATCCCGTAGATGCTCAGGCAATTGAACGGGTGCCTTTCATCCACCGGGTTGTACTCGATCTTTCCGTAGACGAACCGGGAGCTGGCGAAAACGATCTTAGGTCGAGTGCCCGCTTTCTGGCAGGCCTCCAGAAGGTTGATCTGGGCCTTGCAATTGATGTCCAGGTCGGTGATCAGATCCTTGTTGCTGTCGATGTAGCTGACCTGCGCGGCCAGATTGAAGATCACCTGCGCCCCCTCCACGCATTTCAAAACTGTCTCCCGGTCCTGGAGATCCCCCTGGATAAACTCGATCTCCTTCAGGACCCCGTTGAGGTTGAACAGATTCCCCCCGTACGAGGGAAGCATGGCATCCAGGATCCGGACATGGGCCTGCGCCTCCACCATCCTCAGCGCGATGCTGCTTCCCAGCATTCCCGCCCCCCCGGTGATCAGCACCCGTTTGCCCTGGAAAGAGCGTAAGACCTCCGCTTCCGTCATCCTCTCGGGCTCCTTCCCCAGATCTCATTCGAGCTCTTGCCTTGCGAACCCCTCCAGAAGCAGCGCAGGCCCGACTCCTCCAGGAGGGGCACGCACGCCCGCCGGAGATCCGGATCCGGCAGCTCGATGAGGAGGGTCCTCAGCCGGGTGGAGCCGAGGGTCTCACGGGCGCCCTGAAGAATGGCGGACTCCTTCCAGTCGACGTCGATCTTCAGGCAATTCGGGCGCAGGCCCGATTCCCGACAGAATTGGTCGAGGGTTGTCTTCCAGATGCCTTCCCTCCAGAGGATCGGCCGCTTGCGCCGCGTCGTCTGCAGGGATTCCACGGATTCGGCGTGGAAGGCGGCGCCGGGAGTCAAGTCCTGAAGATGGAGAAAACTGATGCCGCTGGAATCGCTCAGGGCCAGGGCGTACACCTGGATCCGGTTCTCGAGAGAGTTGCACACCACATTCTCTTTCAGCAGGTGAAGATTCGAAAACTCCGGCTCAAAGGAGACGACCTGGCTCCGGGGGTGCCGCAGCGCCGCGTAGAGGGAATAGACCCCGATGTTGGCGCCGACATCGAAGAAGAGATCCCCATCCTGCATCCGGGTATCGATCCAATCCAGCGTCTCCGGCTCCTTGGAGTCGAAGATCTTCCATCGGTAGTAAGTGATCCAGTTGTCGCATGAGAGCGTCAAGCGCAGCCCCCTGGAGAGGACCGGCCTTCGGGGAACCAGGGTGCGGGCGAGCCGAAGCCGAAAATCCCAGAGATGTTCGCTGAGTGCATTGAGACTAGCCATGGGTCGCCGAGCGCATCCTCCTGACCAGACCTTTCCACTTGTAGTCCCAGGTGGTGTTAGGCCGGTTATCAGCCCGATTCACGACCCGGACGCCGCCCGGCCGCCTCGACCGGAAGAAGATCCCGACCGCCGTCTCAGCAGTGCCCGTTCCCTTGAGCGAACATTCCGGAGGCAGAACCCGGCCGAGTTTCCCCCCGAGCACCCCGTAACTCCGGTAGACCCGGATATCCCCTTTCGGGGCGCGCGAGCGTAAGTTCTCGATCAACTCCTCGAGGTTGAGGACCATGTAGGGCACCCAGCCGCTGCTCTGAAACTGCTTGGAGCGTTCCGGGTCGGTTTCCGTCGGGCCGACATCCCTTGTCCGGCACCGAAGGATCACCGCCTCCGAGGCCAGGGGCAAGAGCCGATGGATGAACGCCAGCGGATCGGCCTGGTGATGGGCGACGTCTTTTGAATAGACGATCTGGGCCATCTGCCGGCCGGAGGCCTCCCGGAAGAGCCGGGGAACCTCCCCTTCCACGCCCAGGAGGAAACGCCCTTGAGGGTATTTCCCCCGGGCCCTCTCGATAGCCGGCATGGAAATGTCCGCTCCGTAATACTCCACCAGCGGCCGGGTCAGCCGAAGGTACCGGTAGAAATCACCGGTCGCGCAACCGACCTCCAGCAGGGTCGCGCGCGCCGTCGGGGCCAGCCACTCCTTGAGAAGGCGGACATCGTTGAGCGTCTCGTAGATCCGGATCAGGTTGCGGTCGTCCAGCGCATGCCGAAAGTCAAAACGCAGAGAATGTTCCTCCTCCTGCCATTGGGCATGAGCGGGGGTGGAGGGCTGCGGCGGGCAGGTGAGGGGGTCAGCCATCGTGGAGTTTTAAGCCGTCCCTCAGGAACTGCTGGACGGTCTCCTTGCTGTAAGGGTGGACCAGCATTCCTTCCAGAAGCCCCGGGACGGCGGTCACGATGTCCGCCCCGGCCTCGAACCATTCCACGATGTTCAGCACCTCCCGAGTCGAGCCGACGATGATCTTGGCCGGCAGGCCAAAGTCGTCCAGGAGAGCCCTCAGCCGCCGCACCTCCTGCCGGGAATCATACCCCATGTTGTTGACCCGTCCTCCAAAGAGGGAGACGTAGGTCGCCCCCGCCACCGCCGCCAGCAGGCATTGCTGGGCGCTCATCATGGCCGTCACGTTGACCCGAATGTTGTGGCGGGTCTCCAGCTCATGGACCAGCCGAAGGTTCTCGGTCCCTCCCTCCGGCCCGTGGATCGGGATCTTCACGTTGATGTTCTTCGCCCAAGCGGCGATCCGTTTGGCCTGCTCCAGCATCCCCTGGGGCTCATTCACGGTCACCTCCACGGAGACCGGAAGGGGTTCCACCACCCGGGCGATCTCTTTGCAGCGGGTTTCGATCCCCGCCCAGCCGTTGATCCCCCCCTCCTTCACCAAAATCGTCGGGTTGGTGGTCACTCCGCGGATAATGCCCAGGGCATGGTACTTGGCGATGCTCTCCACCGAACCCGTATCCAGAAACAAACCGGTCAGCGGCCGACCCATGAAAAACCTCCTTCCTCAGAACCAGTTTCCAGAACCCCCACTCCGTGCAATCGCACCAGCTCCTCCACGAGACGGCGCACCGCCTCTTCCCGAAGATGAACCGGGTCCAGAAAATCCTCCTCGTCCACCAACGGCTGGCAATCCAGCCAGCGGAATTCCCTCTGGCGGCAGAGCCCTTCTTTTAATACGCGAAGGTAGCGCCGTGAGGCCTCCGTCCAATCCATTCCGCACCGCCGCCTGGCTTTCCGGTTGTACTCCGATATGAGCGCCTCCCAGGGTCCCGTGGGGTTTGCCTCATGGATAAAAGGCTGGATCAGAATCCAGAGGGAAATTCGACGGGGACTCAGTTTCCGCGCGATGCTCCGGATCGACCGCAAGACCTCTTCCGCCAGCTTCTCCACACCGACCCGGGGGCTCACGACCGCTTCCCATCCCCGGATCGCCCAATCCCGGCACCGGCTCCAAGGGGAATCCCCGGGCGCTGAAAGCCGGAACGCTCCGGTGAGGCGCCGACGGTAGATCGCCCAGTAGAGAAGATCCGCGTACCCGCCCCAGAGGACCACCTGCTGCAGCTGGGGAAGCCGGCTCAAGAGGCCGGGCAGCTGCTTGAGATGCTGGCCGATTCGATACGCCCGAACCGAAGCGTCCGCCACCGGCTGCTGACAAACCGCTTCGAGGTACCGACCAAAACAGGCCTCATCCCCGGAGGCGCCGACCCCGAAGGTCACGGAATCCCCCAGAACCAGGAGCCGTTCCTCTCCCCGAAACGGCTCTCCGCGGAACCCGAGTTCGTTGATGGTGATGTGCTCGAGCCGTTGATTGGGTTCAAGACGATACCCCCCGCGGCCGTCCGGCCCGTAACGGAGCAGCCGATAATACTCCTGCTCGTAAGGGATCTGCCGGTTCACCGCACCCACTCGGGCCTCCCCCATTTCTCCGGGTCGGCGGTGCTCGAGCGTTCCCATTTATTGCCCTGGATCATCAGCCGGGGGTCGCAGACGATCCCGTGCCAGACGACCGCCTGGAATGCCTCGGTGTGCGGGGTGACCGCCTCCGGATTGACCGTCGGGATCACCAGCACCAGATCCCCCTTTTTCTTCGTGTATCCACCGTCCCGCCCGACGATTCCCAGGACATCCATTCCCCGCGCCTTCGCCTCATCCACCACCGAGACGAGATTGGGGCTGATGTTTCTCTCGCGGCTTCCCCCTCCGACGGAAAAGATCATCAGAAGATCCCGCGAATCGGCGCGGCTGACCTTCAGCCAGTCGGAAAAGACCCGGTCCCACCCTTCGTCGTTGGTCCGGGCGGTCAGCTCCGAGACGTTGTCCACCGGGGTCGAGGCGTCGATCCCGGCCAGCTTCCGGAAGTCGTTGACCGCGTGAGAGCAGTTGCCGGCCGACCCCCCGACCCCGCAGAGGAAGAGCCGCCCCCCCTCATGGCGCAGGCGGACCAGCCGCTCGACCATCCGGTCGAGGAGATCGAGGTCCAGTTTCCCGGCGATCTCGGCGGATTGGGCGAAATAGTTTTTGAGAAAAGAACGGTTCAACAGGGCATTCTCCTCGCTGCAATTCGGGCGAATGAGCTGAGCCCCTGCTTCTGGAGAAACTCTTGAAACGCCTCCTGCGTATCGGCGCCGCCTTCGGCGATCTGCCGCTCGAAAGCGGAGAGCGCCAGGGCCGGGTCCATCCGAAGATGGGACCGGACGATCTGAACATCCAGAACCCCTGGGGTGGAAACCTCCAGAAGCTCGAATCCCAGGCGGCTTAGGAAGTCGGTTAATCCCCGAAGGGCAAAGCAGTTGGTTCGATCCGGCGGAAACAGATACCGGTTCTTTGCCCCCAGGACCTTCGCGTCAAACCCGGAGGCAACCAGGGCCGTCACAAAAAGGAGGCCCCCTTCCCTTATCCTCCTGGACAGCGCCTTCACCAGCCGTTCCGGGTCGGTCGTTCGATCCAAGGACTCCAGGAGGACCGCCGCCTCAACAGGCTCTCCGATACCTTTTTCATCCTCATCGATCAGATCCGACTCTTCCATGGGGAGCACCTCGGCAAAGGCCTTGCTTTCCTTGAGAAGGGGCGTCAAGTCGCTGGGAAGGACGGCGACCTCCAGAATCCTGGGCTGTCGCAGGCCCTGCAGACGGAGCGCCTCCTCGATCCACTCCAGCTTCGGGGCGTAAACATGATCCATCCTCGACTGGGCGATGCCGGCATGGAAGGAGGGCGTCTGTCGGCGGAACCGGTTGACCTCCTGAAGGAGCTCCCTCCAGGGCTCCCTCTCGGGGACGCTTTCCAGGAACAGGGAGCCGCTTGCCGGGCACCGGAGATAGGTGAAACCCTCCACTTGAGCGAACGGCTTAAGGGGCGCTGCGTTTACCGGCGAACGGCTGCGACGGGTGACCTTCCCCCCGAGAAGCGCCCGCCGGGTCCTCTCCAGACAGAAGGCCCGGTATTCCAAGAGCCCTTCCAGCGGCTTGACCGCCGAGAGGAAAAAGGTGACGCCGGTCTGGATGGATCGCATCAGCCGCTTCTTCCTGCCAGGGGTGGATTGGCTGAGGAGGCCGCCAAGGAATAAACGTCCCGGATGATCTGCATGACCCGGCGGGCCTCCTCCAGCGTCCCGTGAGTGGCCGGCCGGTTTTCCTGAATCGCCGAGAGAAATTCGTGGATCTCCTTCTCCCAGGAATCGTCCCGGTCAAAATGGACGATCTCCTCGCGGGGATTTCCCAGCGCTGAGGATTCGTCCTCAAACTGCCGCTTGCCGATCACCAGCTGCTCCCGTCCGTAGCTTCCGGTCTGCGAGAGAAAGCCGCTGGCGATCAGATACCCTTGCGAACAGCCGATCTCCAGCCGGAAGGTGTGCTTCCAAAGGGTGGCCGAGGAATGGAGAAAGGCCGGCACCCCCTGATGGGACTTCAAGAGGACAAAGGCATTGTCCTCCACCCCGGTCTTCCAGAAGGAATCGGTCAGGATCGCGTCCTGAATCTGAAGGGGCCCAAGGAACAGGTGGAACAGGTCCAGAAGATGGATTCCCTGGTCGAGCAGGATCCCTCCCCCGCTGATCTGAGGATTGTTGCGCCAGCTTTCCGGGTATCGGATTCCACCGGATTTCCCGTAAGTCCCCTTCAGGTGCAGGATCTCCCCCAGCCCCCCCTGCCCGATCAGCGACCGGGCGACCTGGATGGAGGGATGCAGCCGATGATTGAAACCGAACACCAGGGTATGCCCGGGAACCGCCTTCGCCGCCTCCTCGATCCGGCAGAAATCCTCCCAGCTCTTTCCCGGCGGTTTCTCACAGAAGACCCGGCGGCATCGGCGCAGCGCCTCGATGCAGAGCTGCGAGGTCACGTTGTTCGGGGTGCAGACAAAGGCGGCGTCCACCTCCTCCCAGGGAATCGGCGCCCCGGGGGGAAGGAGGATTCCTTCCAGCCCAACGCTGGCCTGGGAGACGGCGGGGTCCACGACCCGGATGCTTTTGACGAGGGGATGCTGCCGAAGCGCCTGGTATCGGATCTTGCCCATGTAGCCGTATCCGAAGATCAGGATCCTCACCCCGTCACCTCGCTTGGCCTGCGTCCCGCCGCTATCACCTGCCGGTCATAAGCCCCATCGGGAGGGACCGTTGACATCTCCTGAAGTCCCACCGACTCCAGGAGCTCCTCAATCCCCCGCTCCCGAACAGGGCCTGTGGTGCGGTCCACGTAATCGCAGGCCATCCTCCACTGCACCAACCGATCCCCTTCCGGTATTTCCTCCTGTCTCTTTAAGAGGGCGGCGCAATCCTCGGCCGTCCGGCAGATCCCCTTCCAGCAGGTCAGGTCAAAGATCGGATCCGGATCAATCCCGAGCCCGCTTGAGAAATGGATCGGGTAGAGCCCCTGCAGGATCCCGTACAGGACCGCCGAGGAGCCCCGGACCAGCAGGGCCGAGGAACGCTGGAAATCGGCTTCGATGGAGCGCTCTTCGGAGATCAGCACGTTCGGAAGCTCCCTAAGCCCCGGGACCGATTCCAGCGGCTGCTCGATCGGGATCAAGGGATGGGACCGAAGGATGAACCGATAGTCGGGCAGCCGGCGCGCGCACTCCCGGGTGAAAGCGAACAGGATCACCGCCTCGGTGAGAATCCCCTCCGGAGCGACGAGGATGGCTTTCCGGGTGGGATCCGCCGGCCTGACCGCCCTGGATCCGTTGTACCGGAAGGATCCGAACCGGATCAGCCGGACTCCATGCCGCTCATGCTCCAGCCGCATCCGCTCCAGGGTGTTCTCTCCGATGCAGAGGACCACGTCCGGGAAGGAACGCTCCCGGATATCCAGATACGGCCGGGTCAATGAATAGGCGTAAGGAAAGAGGGCCGTATGCTGATACCCGACGGTCCGGCAGAGGGGATCGGCCGACTTGGCCCCCCACCAGCCGCACCGTTCCCAGGAGTTGGCTTCGTAGAGGGCCAGAAAGCCGTACGGATGCCATGCCCGCACAGCCGATCGGGCGGCCCAAAAGGAGAGACCGTTGTCGGTCGCCTGCCGGTTCGCGCAGTCCTGGCTGGCCCGGCCGCTTAAGGTCCGAAGGATCCCAGGCCGTAAACGGCGGGCCACCCGGAAAAGCCGGATCCCGGTCGCCGCCTGTCTGAAGAAAAGCCGGAACGGAACCCAGGGGGGAACCAGGGCAAGCTCCGGCATCCTCGGCTGCTGCGAGGTGTCCGTGTGGGTTCGGGCGAATTCCCTCCACCGCTTCAGGTCCAGGGCGTCGGCGCTGGCATCCCCGCATAAAAGAAGCATCCGGATGCCGCGCCGGGAGAGCCGCTGCTGAAGGTCTCCATAATAGAAGTCCGGACCGGAGGGCTCCTTTCGGGGCCCAAAGGACCAGGTTTTGGCGACCAGATGGAACCCCTGTTTCCTCAATTCGGCGATTTCTTGCCGAAGAATCCACCGGATCTGGAACAGGTTGACACTCGAAAACATGGCGTAAAGCAGCCCCTGCAGAAGGGTGAGAAGCCAGGGGCTCTCCCTTGATCCCGCATGCACCGGTTCCCCCATCAGACGCTCCTGCAGCGGATAGATCGGATGCTTGACACTCATCCACTGAACCGCTAGGAGAGGCAGGTCCGGGCGCAACCGGCGCAGCCGGTTCACTCCTCGAAAAAATCGATCCAGAGGCGTCATCTTAGAACATCACGTAAAGATCCGACTGCAATTCCTCTTCCTCCGGCGGGGTGGCCAGCCGCCGCAAAGGGGCCAGCCCGGCCAGGATCCACCACTTCCCCTCCCCAGGGGTTCCTTGAACCAGCTCCCGGTACTCGGCGATGAGGGAGCGCATGCTCCGGGAATCGCAAGCCCCTCCCATCTTCCGATAGACCCCCTTGTCCCGGCTGTCCAGAGACAGAGGGACCCAGGTGCTGGGAATTGAGGGATTGATCCCCAAGGGAAGGAACTCAAACCCCCGACGCCGAAGGAACCAACGACACGGGGTGACGACTCCCCAGTAGAGGGCCGTCAGTCCCAACGCCAGAATCCATCCTCGCATCTGATCCCTCCTCTCTCAGTCCAGCTGAACGGTGGAAGCTGAGGCCTTCGGTTCCACCCAAGGCGGCTGATCCCCCTTGAGGAGCCAGAAGCCGTCCAGGTAAAGGGCGTCGATCTCAGTCCGCATGAAGCAGCGGTACGCCTCCTGGGGGGTGCAGACGATCGGCTCCCCTCGGACATTGAACGAGGTGTTGACCAGCACCGGACAGCCGGTCAGCTCATGGAAGGCCTTCAGCACGCCGCGAAATTCCGAGTGTCCCTCCTCGGCGCTGACGGTCTGCAACCGGGCCGAATAGTCCCAATGGGTCACCGCCGGGATGTCGCTCCGGCGGCGGTTGATCGCAGTCAGGAGGTTTCCATCCACAGGGATCTCACCCCGCTGAAGTCGGCGATGGCCCGATACCGGAGCCACGAACATCATATAGGGACTCTCTCCCGTGAATTCAAAGTACTCCCCAGCGTGCTCCGCCAGGACCGCCGGGGCGAACGGCCGGAACGATTCCCGGTATTTGATCTTCAGATTCATGGCGGCCTGAATGTCGTCCCGGCGCGGATCCCCCAGGATGGAGCGGGCCCCGAGCGCCCGGGGGCCGTATTCCATCCGCCCGGAGAAAAACCCGACCACATTCCCCTCGGCAATGGAGCCAGCCACGACCGAAGCCCGCTGTGCCTTCTCCAATCTCCGGCCGGGATAACCGAAGGTTTTAAGGAAACAGGCGACCTCCTCCAGCGAATAGCCGGGGCCTAAAAAGGACCCCCGCTGGGAATCTTTTTCTCCATCTCGAACCCTCGGTTGATCAGCGTAGCCGTGGGTCACCGCCAGCGCCGCCCCCAGCGCGCCCCCGGCATCCCCGGCGGCCGGCTGGACCCAGATCCTTTCAAAGGGCCCTTCCCGGAGAAGCCGGCCGTTCGCCACGCAGTTCAAGGCCACCCCTCCGGCCAGGCAGAGGTTCCTTTGGCCGGTGAGCCGATGAACGTGGCCGGCCATTCGAAGGATCGCCCTCTCCGTGACCTTCTGGACCGAGGCGGCCAGATCCATCTCCCGTTGGGTGATGACCGATTCCGGCCTCCGGGGAGGGCCGCCGAACAATTTCGCGAAGGAGTCATTGGTCATCTTCAAGCCGGTCAAGTATCCGAAATACCTCTGATTCAGGCGCAGGGAGCCGTCCTCCTTCAGATCCACCAGCTCCGCCAGAATCCGATCCACGTACCGGGGCTCTCCATACGGAGCCAGCCCCATCAGCTTGTACTCTCCGGAATTCACCCTGAATCCGCAGAAATAGGTGAAGGCGGCGTAAAGCAGCCCCAAGGAATCCGGAAAGCGCATCTCCTCCATGAGCCGGATCCGGTTTGCCTCTCCCACCCCCACCGTTGCCGTGGCCCACTCCCCCACCCCGTCCATGGTCAGCAGGGCCGCCTCCTGAAAAGGGGAGGGATAGAAAGCGCTGGCCGCGTGGGCCAGATGATGCGGGGTGGTGAGGATCGGGCCCTCGTACCGGAGGGTTCGCCGGATCAGCTCCGGGATGAACAGCTTCTCCGCCAGCCACCGGGGCATTGAGGTGAGCCAGGATCTTAGGTTCCGGGGAGCCACCGACAGGGTGCTGCTGAGCAGCCGGTCAAAGGTGAGCAGCGGCTTGTCGTAGTAGACGATCGCATCCAGATCCTCTATCTTGAGCCTCCCTTGCTCCAGACAGTACAGAACGGCGTTGGAGGGAAAACGGGGGTCGTATTTCAGCCGGGTGAACCTCTCCTCCTGGACGGCGGCGAGGGCCTCGCCGTCCACCACCAGGGCGGCGGCGGCGTCGTGGTAGAAGCAGGAAATTCCCAGGATCTTCCGGGGCATCTTCAAGAAACCTCCACCGGAGGTCGGATCAAATTCCGGAGGGTCAGCTCCTGGGCCAACGCTTTCGCCGTCACCTGATGGGCCGCCGGGGTGTAGTGCACATCGGCGGCGAACCGAAACCGCCTCCTTTCAGGCGGCGGATGCGCCTGAAAATAAGGGAGAAGATCCAGAAAAACCGCTTCCGGATGCCGCTGGGCGAATTCCTGGTACCGGCTGCGGTAGACGGGCCGGCTGATCCCCTCGATGTAGTGAAAGCTCGGCAAAGGGGCCAGAACCAGGGTCCGGTTCCCTGCCTTCTCAAGGAGGCGCTCCAAAAAGGCCTGGGTGAGCCGCCAACCGGGGCTCTCCGGTGAATCGTACTGTGGAAACGGCTGATGCCCGGCCGCTTTCTGGAGCCAGGACTTTAAGGGGTCGGAGAATCGCCCCAGCCATCGGCGGATCGGGTGAAGGGAATCGTACCAGCCAAAAAGAGCCTTCAGCTCCTCGGGCGCCTCTTCAAGGAAAAACCGCTCTTTGGGAACCGGAAGATGGCGCTCCCTCAGTTTCCCTTCCTCCAGGGTAAAATACGGCTTCGGGATCAGGAGGGGCTTGCCGGTCATCCGATCCAGAACCAGCCAGTACGGCAGGGTGATTCGGCGGATATTCTCCACAAAGGGGCACCAGAGGATCAGATCCGCCTCGTATCGTTCGCCGAACCACTCGCCGATCAGAAGCTGCTGGTCCGTGCCACTTCCGTCCAGGCCGAGGTTGAGGACTTCCAGGCCCGGGATCGACCGCTCCAGAAGGTCGGAGAACCGCTCCTCGTTGTGAACCCCTTCCCCCTCGGTGAAGGAGTCCCCAAGAAGGAGGATCCTGCCGGAGACCGAGGGGTGGGCCTGCGGGTAATCCCGGCAGCTGCGCATCCCCTCCCGGTTGGTCTTCACCACGAAATAGCCCCGCTCGTGGGGGACATAGGCGGTCAGGTCCGGGACATGCCACTGGCCGAACCGCTCGTCATAGCAGTAGATCATCCGGTGGCAGCGGCGCATCAGGGACCCCCTCGATAGACCGCCTTGAAGTAAAAAGGGCGCATCTCAAAGAGCCAGGAGATCCCGCCGGCCAGCGCCCGATCCAAAAAAGCAGGCAACGGCGGCGCGCAGAGAAGGCGCAACCCGGCCAGCAGCCCCTTCTTCAGGAGATGCTTTGTTCCCGAGGAAGAAGTCAGGGAGAGCCGATCCCTCCATTCTTCCAGCAGCTGGGCTCTGCTTTGGACCGGGGGAACGAATTGCACGTCGAATCCGGCCTCCTGGAAGGTTTTTCGGATGGCCCGGGGACTTCGGGCCATGTAAAAGACCCCGGCCAGGTCGTTCAACTGGCTCTTCCTGAGCGGCTCCGGGGTGGAGCGGATCCATCCTCTCCAGATGGCCTCCCCGGCCTTCAATCGCTCTTCCAAGTCCATCCCTCCTCGGGCCCAGCTTAAATAATTTTTGTAATACTTCGTCAGCCCCCGCCAGGAGGCGTAGCTGGAATGGGTGAAGTAAAACTCGGTTCCCGGCCGAGCGGCCTTCGCCAGCGCCCTGGCCACCCGGGGAAGATCGAAGAGGTGGTGCACAGTCCCGGTGGAGAAGATCAGATCCGGGGGAGCCGGCTTCGGGTCGACCCGGTCGATGTCGTAAAGGGAGCAGGGATGGAAGCGGACATTCTCGATTTCCAGAAGCCGGCAGAAATGCTCCCCCAGCTGCAGCGCGTTCTCCGAACCGTCGAAGGCATGAACCTCGGCCGCCCCCTCCGAGGCGAAGGCCATCGCCCTCCAGCCGACCCCGCAACCCAAGTCCCAGAGGATCTTCCCCTGCCAGCTCTTCCGGTCAAGGGCAAAGGGTTTCAGCAGCGAGCGGTTTGCCGTCCGGAAATCCTCCAGCAGGCGCCGCGCCCGCTCGGGGGTATACTGGGAATAGTCGGTGTCGACCGGATAAGGGAAGGGATAGGTTTCGTATGCCTTCCGGATCTCGGAGTCCAGATCGAAGGCCTTTCCCTGATGGACCTGCCGCACAAAGGCCCAGCCTTTGTGGCTGTCTACACGCCGCCCTGAAAATCCTGCGAGTGAGATTCTATTTCGGACCCAATCAGGGAGGGTGTTTCTCAAGACCGCGGAAAAAAGATCCGACTCGGTCACCGTCCGATCGTCCAGCTCTACCCGGTGATAGAATCTCAATCGATGGCTTCCCTGCCCGTTCCAGTTAGGCAGCCCTTGGCCCGCGAAGATCCCTTCCACCCCCTCTTCCTGAAGAAGGGCATCGGTCCTGGGATTGGAGCAGGAGAAGGGGTAGCTGAACAGCCGGACCCCCCGCGGATGGGAATCCAGGATCCTCTGATTCTTCCGGTACTCTTGCCTGAAGCGCTCCCCATCCAGAAGGGTGGCGTTGTAATGCTGGTAGAGGTGGTTTCCCAGAAAGACCCAGGGGTCCTGCCGGACCGACTCGATCTCCTGTTCGTCGGCCACCGGACCGCGGAAAAGGCGGACCCGTTCCAGTAGCTTCTCGCGGTCCACCGATTCCAGGTACCGATCGACTTCGGAAAAGGTAAAGAAGCGGAATTCGTACGGGTCGGAAAGCCCTTTGCCCCGGCTCTCCAGGAAGGCCGGCTCGAAATGTTGCAGGTAAGTGACCAGCCCGGACCAGCAGGCCTCCCCCTGGATCGGCCCCAGATTCAGAAAGATCAGGCTGGGGCTCCGCTTCTTTCTTAACAGCGGCAGGGCGTTCTCAAAGACGCTTTTGTTCCCGTCGTCAAAGGTGATCAGGGCCGCCGGAGTCGGGTAATCCCCTTTCAGAAGAGCCGGCGGGTCGATCAGGTGAAAATGCTCGCGGATCAGGTCGAGCTGCCGGGCAAAAAGGGCCGGCGGGACGTTCAGGCGGAACTTCCGGCTGAAGGGGCTGGGGGTATCGGACACCTCATGATAGAGAAAGACCACCAGGGCCTTCCTGAGGAGGGACCGGCGAAGCGGCGATTGAGCCGCCATCCGGATTGCCCTTTCGGCCAGCCCTCGAACGGCCTGTCTCATCATCCGGCGGACTCCTTCCCCGCCAGGTTGGCGAATCCCCGGAAGGTGGCCTTTGGGGAGGTCCTCAAAGCCCGCCAGAGGTCCCCTGGAATGCCGGCCCATTTTCCTTTGGACCGCCGGCAGAGGGCGCGGAACAGATAGGAATAGGACAGGGAGTCCCTGAGGATCCCTTTCTCCTTCGGGGAATAAGAGGCCTCAGCGAGCATCCGGGAGAAGATATCCACATTTTCATCCGCCGCGGTCAGGCAGAAGGAGCCCTGACGGGGATGCCGCCGGAAACCCAGAAGCGGTTTTGGAATATTCACCCCCTGGAAACGGGTGAGGAGCCGATTGAACAGGTCCCGATCCTGAGAGTATCGGTACCGGGGATTGTACCCTCCGATCTCCCGCATTGCCTGACGGCTGACCACCATGCTCCCATGAATCATCGCCGCTCCGACCAGCAGGCCCCGCCGGATCGCGGAGTAATCGACCGGCCGCTTGACGACCCCCTCCATCACGTGGGGATCCTCCCGGAAGAACCATGCGAACGTTCCCACACAGCTCAAGGAAGAATCCCGAGAGAGAAGACCCATCTGTTCCTCAAGCCGGGTCGGGGCGGAGTAATCGTCGGCGTCCATCCGAGCGATCCAGGGGGTGGCGGCCGCCTGCAGCCCGATGTTCAAAGCGGCGGTCTGCCCCACGTTCTTCTCCAGGCAGACCAGATCGATCCGGTCATCCCCGTAGGAGCGGATTCGCTCCCGGGTGTCGTCCGTGGAGGCGTCATCCACGATCAGGAACCGGAAATCCCGACAGGTCTGATTCAGGATGCTGGGAACCGCGGTTTCCAGGAACCGGCTTCCGTTGTAGACGGCCATCAGCACCGTGACCTGAGATCCCACCCGATCAACCCCCCACGATGAAACGGGGCTCCGTCGGAGCCGGCGTGTCATAGAGACTGGCGTCCGATTCCACTTGAGCCACCAGCTCGCCGATCTCCCGGTCGCTCAGCCACCAGGGGTTCGAGTCGCTGGAATAACGAAACCCATCCGGACAGGGCTTTCCCGGCCGGCCGTTCAGAAAATCCTTGTGGTTCCAAAAGGAGTGGCTGGGCTGGATTACGAAATGGTCCTCAAAATCGATGGTCAGCCGCGCGTCGTCCTCCGGGATCAAGGTCTCATGGAGCTTCTCCCCGGGCCGGATCCCGATCGTCTCCTGTTTGCACTCCGGCGCGATCACCCGGGCCAAGTCCAGCACCTTGACGCTGGGGATCTTGGGCACGAAGACTTCCCCACCGAGCATCCGCCGGGCGCTGTGCAGGACAAAGTCCACCGACTGGTCCAGGGTCATCAGGAACCGGGTCATCCGGGAATCGGTGATCGTCACCCGGCCGGTCGGCCGTTGAGCCAGAAAGTAAGGAATCACGCTGCCCCGGCTGCCGACCACGTTGCCATACCGGACCACGCTGAACCGGCTCTGGTGCAGGCCGCTGCCGTTGGCCGCCACAAACAGCTTGTCGGAGCAGAGCTTGGTGGCCCCGTACAGGTTGACCGGGTTGGCCGCCTTGTCGGTGCTCAAGGCCACTACCCTCTTGACCTTTCTCTCGATGGAAGCATCAATCAGGTGGGCAGCCCCCAGGATGTTGGTCTTGATCGCCTCCAGCGGGTTCACCTCCGCGGCGGGGACCTGCTTGAGGGCCGCCGCGTGGACCACCAGGTCCACTCCATCCAGCACCTGGAGGAGCCGGTCCCGGTCCCGAATATCGCCGATCACCATCCGAAGCTGAGGAAATTGATCCACCGGGAAGGCCTGCCGCATCTGGAACTGCTTGAGCTCATCCCGGCTGTAGACGATGACCCGCTCCGGACGGGAAGTGCCCAGCACCTTCTTAACGAACCGCTTCCCGAATGAACCGGTCCCGCCGGTGATGAGAAGATTAATGCCGTCGAGATTCATGAAGGTTCTAGCTCCTTTGCTTGCGCCACCGCTTCGGCGCAGCGTTTAACCTGCTCGATCCCCAAGCTGACGCTGGAAGGAAGGCTCACGGCCCTCCGGTAAAGCCGGTCGGAGGCCTCAATCTCCACGGCCTGGCAATCCCGGTACGGATCCAGGCCGTGAATCGGGTGCCACAGACCCCGGGCCTCAAACCCCTGCCGGCGGAGGGCCCGGATGAAGGAGCGGCGCTCTTCCACGGCCGTTTCTTCAGGCAACAAAATCGTATAAAGCCAACAGGTCGCCTCGGTCCTAGGAGAAGAGGGCATCAACGTGATCCCCTCCACTGCCCGAAGCCTCTCTTCGTAAGCGCGGGCGATGGACCGCTTGCGGGCGATGAACTCCTCCAACCTCTCAAGCTGGGCTAGCCCCAGAGCCGCTTGCAGGCCGGTCAGCCGGTAGTTGTAACCGACTTCCCGGTGGATGTACTCGGCCGCGTCGTCCCGAGCCTGAGTGCTCAGGTACCGGGCTCGCTGGGCCAACGAGGGATCCTGCGTCAGGATCATCCCTCCGCCGCCGGAGGTGATGATCTTGTTCCCGTTAAAACTCAAGACCCCCACATCCCCCCAGGTGCCGATGTGACGGCCGGCATAATGGACCCCCAGCCCCTCCGCCGCGTCCTCCACCACCTTCAGCCCGAATCGGCGGGCCAGTCCCAGGATCCGGTCCATGTCGCAGGCCAGGCCCAGCAGGTGCACCGGCAGGATCGCCCGGACCCTGCGGCCGGTCTTTTGGTTGAAGCATTCTCCGCCCTTCAGCCGGCACTCCTGGGTCAGGAATCGTTCGATCTTCTCCGGATCGATCTGCCAGGTCCGCGAATCCACGTCGACTAAGACCGGGAACGCCTGGCAGTACCGGATCGCGTTGACCGGGGCGATGAAGGTCATGTCCGGAACCAGAACCTCGTCCCCCGGCTCCACCCCGGCCAGGAGAAGGGCCACATGAAGGGCCGTCGTGCCGTTCACCGTCGCCACGGCATGAGGCGCCCCCACCGTCCGGGCAATCTCCCGCTCGAACCGGTCCACCCAGGGGCTGGCGGAGGAGACCCAGCCGGAGTCCAGGCACTCCTTCAGGTATTTCCATTCGTTCCCCTCAAAGGAGGGGACACTCAATGGGACCCATTTTTCCTCAGACAACGTAAGCCCCCAGACGGTAGAGGGATAGGTTTTCCTCAATCCAGTCGATCGTTTTCTTCAAGCCTTCCTGCAGAGAGATCTCCGGCTCCCAACCCAGGATTTCCCGGGCCTGGGTCGCATCGGCCAGAAGGCGCTCCACCTCGCTTCTCTCCGGGCGGACCCGCTGCTGCTCTGTTTCGATCCGGACCTGCTTGCCGATCAGGGCGGCGATCGTCCGCGCCAGCTCATCGATCCGAATCTCACGACCGGAGCCCAGGTTGAACGTGCGGCCCACCGCCCGAGGCGACTCCCCGGCCCGGAGGAATCCTTCCACGACGTTGCCGACGTAGTTGAAATCCCGGACCGGAGCCACATTGCCCAGCTTCACCCGCTCATCGGTCAGACACTGGGTGATGATGGTCGGGATCACCGCCCGGGCCGACTGCCGGGGCCCGAACGTGTTAAAGGGACGGACCGTCACCGCCGGCAGGCCGTAAGACAGGTGGAACGACTCCACCAGCTTGTCAGCGGCGATCTTGCTGGCCGCGTAGGGGCTCTGGGCCTGCAGGGGATGCGACTCGTCGATCGGGACCCGGCGGGCGGTCCCGTACACCTCGCTGGTGGAGCTCTGGATGAACCGGCCCACGTTGAGCTCCCGGGCGCACTGGAGGAGGTTAAGCGTCCCCTCCACGTTGGTCCGTAGAAAAGCCTGCGGGGTCCGGTAGGAGTAAGGGATGGCGATCAGGGCCGCCAGGTGGAAAACCACCTCCGTTCCCTCCATCCCCTGACGCATCGTATCCCGGTCGCAGATGTCCCCGGCGATCACCTCCACCTGCTCCCTGGCCGGTGCGCTGAGGCGCCTGGCATCGCTTCCTCCTGCGATGGCCGGTGCGCTGAGGCGCCTGGCATCGCTTCCACCTGCGATGGCCGGCGATCGCTCCAGCCAACCCCAGGTCCCATCTCCCCGGTAATGGACCAGGGCCCGAACACGGGCCTTGAGTTCCGCCAGCCGCTCGGTCAAGTGGCTGCCGATGAAGCCGCCGGCCCCGGTCACCAGCACCCTCTTCCCCACCCAGAACTCAGGATTGCTTAGCATAAACTCCTCCACCCTCGCTCCGGGGTTCCCTCCGCGCATTGCCCGTCCGCCCTGGGCGTGCCGTCTCGTGGGAGGGGTTCGCGGACACGCTGTCTGGGCCCCAGCGAGGCCCAGCGCTCGCTCTCGCGCTCACTTCTAGACAAAGGAATAAGGAGCACGACTCATGCAAAACCGTTCGTGCTGATCCTGAGCAAAGTCGAAGGGTCGA
>CAYJTC010000030.1:0-17590 GCA_964372955.1 uncultured Planctomycetia bacterium
TTTGCTCAGGATCAGCACGAACGGTTTTGCATGACTCGTGTTATAATAGATCTTGGGAGAGAAAGCTGGACGGCCGCCTTCCGCTTTGAGCGGGGGGAGGAAAGTCCGGACTCCATAGGGCAGCGGAGTGGGTAACACCCACCCCCCGTGAGGGGAGGATCTCCGCCACAGAACGTTGGCGGACCCGCCAGAGATTTGTGGCGGGAGAGCCACAGAGACGAGTCTTCGGCTGCAAGGGGCAGGGGGGCCTGCCCTGAGCGAGCGGGAGGCGGAAGCCGAGCGCGAGTCGAAGGGTGAAACGGGGCAATCTCTCCGCGGAGCAAGACCAAATAGACCTTGCCTTTTGAAAGGATGGCCCGTCCGATTTCGGCGTAAAGTCGCCGGGGCAGGGAGGGTAGGTCGCACGAGCCCCGGCCGCAAGACCGGGGTCAAGAGGAATGACCGTCCTTGACAGAATCCGGCTTACAGGCTTTCTCTCCCAGTGTTAAGAGCCGGTCGACTTCAATGGGCTCCGAGACAACTCGGGGCCCTTCTGTTTCCGAGGAGAGTGGTATACTCAGGAATGAGGGGGAAAAGGGATGGATTACGATCCGTTTCCAGGCAGTGACCTGATTCGCGAAGGAATGGAGGACATTCGGAGGGGAATCGAGTCCGCACAAGCGCTCCTGGTGGCCATTGGCGGGCCACGCCTTAAGCGGTTAGGGATTCAGGTTCCGGACTTTTTCGTCAAGTTTCCGGAGCTGCGGCTTTATGAATACCTCTGCCGGACGGATCCCGATGGGGCGCACAGCCGGTACAACGCCCTGATTCGCAGACTGGTGAGCTTCGAACGGGCGGTTGAATGCGCCGGCTAGCGGATGCTGGCCGAATTCGACAGTTGATGCGCTCTCTAGGCGCCGAAGCGGATCAGGCAGCCCGCCTTTATTTTACGGGCGGGGCCACCGCGGTGTTGATCGGTTGGCGGCCGACCACGATCGACGTGGATATCCGGATTGTCCCAGAGTCCGAAAAGCTGTTGCGGGCTATCTCACAGATCAAGGAGCAACTTCAGATGAATATTGAGATGGCTTGTCCTGCCGATTTTATCCCTGAGCTTCCCGGATGGGAAAACCGCAGCCTCTCTATCGGCAGAGAGGGCCACCTGGCCTTTTGCCACTATGACTTCTACGCTCAGGCCCTTGCCAAGATTGAGCGGGGCCACCGTCAGGATCTTGAAGATGTCCGGGCGATGATTGACCGAAGCCTCGTCGATCCTCAGGCCATTCGCCGCTTCTTCGATGAGATTGAGCCGCTCCTCTATCGGTATCCTGCCATCCATCCGCCTTCCTTCCGACGGGCGGTGGAAGAAATTCTGGGACGGGGTTCTTGAAGCGGCAGGGGCGGGATGATAGAATGCTCCCTGACATGCAACGACAGACTCACGCTTTCCTCTTCCTCATTGCGGCGGCCTCTGTTCTGGCCGGCTGCGCCTCCGGAACCACCTATCTCAAGCCGGACGCCCCCTGGGCGACGATCAAACGGGTCGGCGTTTTCGCTTTCGCCACTCCCTACGAAGATAAAGTCCACCGCCAGTGGGCCACTGAGCTGTTCGTCAAAGAGCTGCAGCGGCTGAATCGGTTTGAGGTGGTGGAGCTTCCTGGGCCTCCTCCGGCTCCGGGCGAACCGGACCTGCAGGCAGCGGCGCGGAAGGGTCAGGTCGACGCTTTCTTTAAAGGGACGGCGGAGGACCTGGCGGAGATCTTCGTCGACCTTCAGCTCATCGACACCGCTACCGGAGAGATCCTTTGGTCGACCCGGTATCACCGGGGCGCCGGACCGGATCTCTCATTTCGTTATCAAACTCCTCAGCAGCAGCTTCAGAGGATTTTCCGCATCATCGCTCGTCGGTTGGCGGCAGCCAGCCGGTAGATTTTCGAAAGACCTGCTCCGCTCCACCCAACCGCTAGACTTCCTGTCTGCCTTTCCCCCAACCTATTGCGCCCCGTAAATTTTTCCTTATTTTTGCTTGACAAGGGGAGGGGAGAATGTATACTTGTGGGCAGATGTGGATCAAAGTGGAGGAAAGTAGAGAGCTTGGTTGTGGATGCCGTCGGGTTTGCCTTTATCGGGGAGCCCCCTTCGGGGGAGAGGCAATGGCGTGTGACGGGAGATAACCGTCACACCGGGAACGGGTCCACAACCACTTTGGAACAGAGGGGCAGCCGCCATCGGCTGCCCCTCCTAATTTCTCAAATAAGGCCAAGAGTTACGGAACGGGGTGAACGCAACTCTCTAGCTTACGAAGCTTGGAGAGCTTCGTAACTCGCGTCCTCATTCATGTTTTACGGCGAGCACGAACACACCATCGACCGCAAAGGACGGCTCATCATCCCCTCCCGGTTCCGGGAGGTGATGAAAGAGCATTACATCGAGCGGTTCGTGGTGACCCGCGGGTTGGATCACTGTCTTTTTCTTTTTCCGGAGGACGAATGGCGGGCCCAGGAGGCCCGCTTCCGAAGCCTGCCGATCACCAAGCAGGAAACCCGCCGCTTTAACCGGTTCTATTTTTCGGGGGCGGTGGAGCTGACCTGTGACCGGCAGGGCAGGGTCTTGATTCCGGAGTATCTCAAGCAGTTCGCCGGGATCAAGCGGGATGTGGTGCTGGTGGGAATTTCAAACCGGGTTGAGATCTGGGACCAGGAGGAGTGGAGGAAATTCTGTGAACAGAATAAGACCTCTTATGAAGAGATCGCCGAGCGGCTCCTCCCTGAGTGATCAGGAGGAGGGCTCGCCGGTCCCGCGCGGGACCCCAGCGGCATGGCTGACCCGTTGGCAGATGGCCTCTCAGCTGAAGGATCGGCTGGAGATGGTCCCCGGCCGGTGGTTGTTCATCGGCCGGTCCTGCTAAGGGAGATTCTCGAAGGGCTGGACCTCTCGCCGGGCGCGACGGCGCTGGACGCGACGGTCGGCCTCGGAGGGCACGCGGAAGCGATCTTGGAGGGGCTGGGTCCAAAGGGGCGCCTGATCGGCATCGATCGGGATGAGCAGGCGCTGGAGCGGGCCCGGGAACGGCTGAGTCGGTTCGGAAAGGCGGTGGAGCTGATCCATGGGAACCTCGGAGAGTTGATGCGGTTGTTGGAGGCGCGCGGAATCGGGCCGCTGGATGCGGCCCTTTTTGACCTTGGAGTTTCCTCGCTCCAGCTGGAGACTCCCGAGAGAGGCTTCAGCTTCGCCCGAGAAGGGCCTCTGGACATGCGGATGGATCGGACCGAACCGCTGACGGCCGGAGAGCTGGTCAACCGGGCCTCGGAGGAAGATCTTCGCGGTTGGATCCGGGAGTACGGGCAGGAACGGTGGGCCGGGCGAATCGCCCGGGCGATCGTTCGGAAGCGCCCCTTCAGGACGACCACCGATCTGGCTGAGGTCATCCGGGGAGCTGTTCCTTCGTGGAGTCGGCGGGAAAGGATCGATCCGGCCACCCGAACCTTTCAGGCGATCCGGATCGCCGTCAACCGGGAGCTGGAAGCAATCCCGCAGGGTTTAGAGCAGGCGATCCGGCTCTTAAAGCCGGGGGGGCGGATCGCGGCGCTGGCGTATCATTCCCTGGAGGACCGGCTGGTGAAGTCGGGTTTCCGCGGCCAGGCGCGGGCCGGAGTCTTGCGCGTCTTAACGCCCAAGCCGATCCGCCCTTCGGAAGAGGAAACGGCCCGCAATCCGAGGGCCCGTTCCGCCCGGCTAAGAGTCGCTCAACGGACGGAGGACTCTCCGTGAGACGGGCCTTCTTGGGGCTGGGGTTGGTCACCTTGCTGGCGTTGGGCTACGTGCAGCAGAGGGTCTGCTTGGTGACGGTCGGCTATGAGACCGAGAAGCTCCGGCGGGTGAAGGAGACGCTCCTTGACCAGAATCGGGTGCTCCATTACAATGTTTTAATCCTGCAGTCGCCGATGATTTTGGACCGGCGCCTGCAGCAAAGGGAAATCCAGCTGACGCCGCCCCAACGGGTGGAGATTCTGGTTCCAAAGGCAGCGGCTCAGCTTCTCTCGGGGGGTGAAGCCCGGCCCATTCCGACGTGGTTAGAAAAGACCAGAAGTTTGACGGTCCGCTGGCTGGGTTCGGGGCCTCAAGCGGAGGCGGAACCGGAGAGTTAACTCCCACTTATTTCGGTGTTGACCGCGGCGCAAAAAACCCGCGTGGTTCTGGTGGTCATTGGATTTCTCATGATCACCGTCGGCTTGCTGTCCCGCCTCTTTTGGCTGCAGGTTCTCCAACCGGCCCACTGGGTCACGCTCGCGCGTCGGCAGCAGCTTCAGGTCCTTGAGCTCTCACCCACCCGAGGGACCATTCTGGATCGTCATCATCGGCCCATGGCCGTTTCGATCCGGCTGACGTCGGTTTTCGCGGATCCTCGTCATGTGAAAAATCCCGGCAGCACAGCCCAGCGTTTGGCTCCGGTTTTAGGGAAGCCGGCCTCCGAATTGGAAGCCCTGTTAAGCCGCAAGGACCGGGGATTCGTCTGGCTGGCTCGCCGGATCCCGAATCAGGCCGCCGCCCAGATTCGAGCGATGCGCCTGCCCGGGGTGGATGCCGTGATGGAGCCCCGCCGGGTTTACCCGCAAGGACCCGTAGCCAGCCATCTGGTCGGATTCGCGGGGCTGGATGCCCAGGGGTTGGAGGGGTTGGAGCTGGCGTACGACCGGATCCTCAAGGGAGAGCCGGGTTGGCGTTGGCTGGCCCGCGACGCCCGGCGCCGACCGGTGGGGGCGTGGGAAGGGCAGAGGGTGGCTCCGCGGGATGGGCTGGAGCTGGTATTGACGATCGACACCTCCATCCAGTTTATCGCCGAGCGGGCGCTGGATCAGGCCTACCATAAATGGCGGGCCCAGGGCGCCTCGATCGTGGTCATGGATCCTAAGAGCGGGGAGGTTCTGGCCCTGGCTAACCGGCCCACCTTCGACCCGAATCAGTTCGAGCAGGTTCCGGCCGAGGCCCGCCGCAACCGGGCGGTGACCGACACCTTCGAGCCCGGGTCGGTCTTCAAGGTGGTGACCGCTGCCATCGCCCTGGCCAAAGGGGTGACGCGGCCCGATGAAAAATTCTATTGCGAGAACGGCTCTTATCAGGTCGCCGGCCGGATCCTGCACGACTACCGGCCGCACGGGTGGCTGACGTTTCAAGAAGTGATCGCCTATTCCAGCAACATCGGCACGACCAAGGTGGCCCTGCGGTTGGAGCCCCGTTCCATCTATGAAGGAATCCTGGCTTTCGGCTTCGGTCCGCCCACTGGGGTCGGGCTTCCCGGAGAAGTAGGAGGAACCGTCAAGCCGCCGAGCCGATGGTCGCGGCCGTCGATCACCTGTATCCCGATCGGGCAGGAGGTGACGGTGACCGCCCTTCAACTGGCCCAAGGGATTTCCGTGGTCGCCAACGGAGGGATCCTGGTGAAGCCCTGGATCCTTCGGGAAATTCGGCACCCTTCCGGGGCGGTGGTCCAGTCGTTCAAACCGCCGGCATCCCGGAAGGTGCTGGATCCTCCAATCGCGGCCACCCTGAAAAATATCTTGGCCGGAGCGGTCCAGTACGGCTCCGGGAAACTGGCCGCGCCGCCCGGTTTCACGGCGGCCGGCAAGACAGGGACCGCTCAAAAGGTGGAGCCCAACGGTCTTTATTCCCAGTCCCGGTACATGGCCTCTTTCATCGGATTTACACCGGTGGAGGATCCGCGCCTGATCATCGTGGTGGTGATAGACGAGCCCCAGCCGCTTCACACAGGAGGGGTCGTCTCGGCCCCGGTCTTCGCGCAGGTAGCCGCTGAGACGTTGGCGTACCTTCAGCAACGGCCATTAAGAACGGCCCAGGTTCAAAATGAGTGAGCCAGTCTGGAAGCTCCCGGAGCTCCTGGAGGCCGCCGGCATTCGTGTCGAGGGGCCGGTTCCTCCGGTCCCCATCCGGCAGGTGACGGATGATTCCCGCGCAGCGCGCCCCGGGACCCTCTTCGTGGCGGTGAAAGGATCCCGCTTCGACGGCCATCGATTCGTGGCTCAGGCGGCCGCTTCCGGAGCCGCTGCCGTTCTGACGGAAGAAGAAATCCAGCTGCCGCCGGGTGTAGCGAAGCTCCGCGTGGCCCAGACCCGGCCTCTCTTAGGTCCGCTGGCGCACGCCTTTTTCGGGTTTCCTTCCCGCCGGCTTCGCCTGGTGGGGATCACCGGAACCAACGGGAAGACGACGGTGGCCTGGCTGGTTCAGTATCTGCTGGAATCGGCCGGGATCGGCTGCGGGCTGCTGGGCACCATCTGCTACCGGGCCGGCGGTCCGGAGCGGCCTTCGGACAACACGACTCCCGGCCCGGTGGTCCTCCAGTCGATGCTTTCCCAGATGCTGGACTCCAATCTGCAGGCTTGCGTGATGGAAGTCTCTTCCCACGCATTGGAGCAGGAACGGGTGCAAGGGCTCGAATGGGCCTGCGGGGTGTTCACCAACTTCAGCTCCGAGCATCTGGATTATCACCGGACCCTGGAGGAATACCTTCAGGCCAAGCTGCGCCTCTTCCGGAATTTGGGAAAGGGGACGGCGGTGCTGAATCGAGATGACCCGGTTTGGGAGCAGGCGGCTCGCGTCTCGCCGGGGCGAGTGCTCACCTTCGGCCTTCATGGCCCGGCCGACTTGGGCGCGGGGGAAATCCGGGTCTGGCTGGAGGGAACCTCCTGCCAGCTGAAGACCCCGGAAGGGATCTTTCCGATCCGGTGGAATCTGATCGGGCGGCATAATCTGGAAAACCTGCTGGCGGCTCTGGGGGCGGTGGTCAGTCTGGGGGTTCCCCTGCGCAGATGCCTGGAGGCGGTGCCCTCTTTTGCCGGCGTCCCGGGCCGGCTGGAACGGATCGATGAGGGACAGCCGTTCCCGGTCTTCGTCGATTACGCCCACACCGACGGGGCTCTGCGCCCGGTTTTGGAACAGCTTCGGGCGGCCAGCGACCGCCGGATTCTGTTGGTGTTCGGCTGCGGGGGGGACCGGGACCGGACGAAGCGGCCCCGGATGGGGCAGGTCGCCTCGGAGCTGGCCGACCGGGTGATCATCACCTCCGATAATCCCCGTTCCGAGGATCCGGAAAGCATCGCCCAGGAAGCGGCCGCCGGCGTTCGGGGAACGATCCCTTGCGGGATCGTGCTGGACCGGCGCGAGGCGATCCGCGTGGCTCTGGAATCAGCCGATGAGAAGTGGCTGGTGTTGATCGCGGGCAAAGGGCATGAGACCGGGCAGATCGTGAAGGACCGGATCCTGCCCTTCGACGACCGGGCGGTGGCGCGGGAGATCTTACGTGGGAATTCTACGTCCGTTCGTCCTGAGCTTGTCGAAGGACGGACGGGTCATGGCCTTCGACAGCGCTCAGGCGAGCGTTCGACAGGCTCACCATGACCGGCGAAGATAAACCGGTGATGGATTATCCGGACTTTTCCCCGAAAGAAATAGAGGGGGCCACTGGAGGAGTCCCGGTTTCTGGCGAATCCTCCAGGCCGGTGTCCGGGGTTTCCACCGATACCCGGACGATCCAACCTGAGAATCTGTTCGTTGCTCTGCGGGGGCCGCGCTTCGATGGGCATGATTTTTTGAGTCAGGCCCGAGCCCGGGGGGCTGGGGCTGCGATGGTGGATCGATGGCCGCTGAAGGGGACAGCCCCCGATTGGCCGGTTTGGAGGGTGCCGGACACGTTGCGGGCGTTCGGGGATCTGGCCGGCTTTCACCGTCGGCGGTTCCGGCCGGGCCTGGTGGCGATCACCGGCTCCACCGGGAAAACCACCACCAAGACGATCCTGGCCCATCTGCTGTCGGAAGGAAATGAGGTGTTGGCCACCGAAGGGACCCAAAACAACCAGGTCGGAGTTCCCCTCACCCTGCTGAAGCTGGAGGCCCGTCACCGGTTCGCTGTTCTGGAGATGGGGACCAATCGGTGGGGGGAGATCCGCCGCTTGACCGAGTTGGCCCAACCCACGGTGGGGGTGATCACCCATATCGGGCCGGCCCATCTGGAAACGTTCGGCGACCTTTCCGGCGTTCTCCGGGCCAAGGCAGAATTATGGGAAGCGATCGATCCGTCCGGGATGCTGGTCCTCAACGCCGACGATCCTCTATTGTGGGAGGCCGGCCGGAAACTTCCCCAGCGCCGGGTCTGGTTCACTGCCGAAGAGGGCCGGCAATTTCCTCCCGGGGAGGAGGCGATCCGGGCCGGGTGGATCCAGCTGGATCCATGGGGATCCCGGTGCCGGATCGATGGAGAGATCCCTTTCCGGCTTCCATTGCCCGGCCGGCACAACCTGATGAACGCGCTGGCAGCCCTGGCGGCGGCCAAGGTCCTGGGGCTGGATCTGCGCTCGGCGGCGCGGCGGCTGGAGTCGGCCCCCTCCGTGCCGGGACGGCTGGTCCAGCGCATGGTGGAAGGCTGCCTGGTGATCGATGACTCCTACAATGCTAATCCGGCCTCGGTCCAGGCGGCGCTGGAGGTGCTTCGGGGTGTGGAGGGTCCGGGCCGGCGGATCTTGTTGATCGGCGACATGCTGGAGCTCGGGGAGCAGGCGCAGATGCTTCATCGCCAGGTGGGCCGGCAGGTGGCCGCTTCCGGGGTGGATCTGCTGATCACCGTCGGGCCTCTTTGCCGGGCGCTGCTGGAAGGGGCCTTTGAGGCCGGTTTCCCACGCGCGGCCGGCCGGGCGTTCGACAGTCCGGAGGAGGCCGGGGAATTCGTGAAGGAAAAACTGAAACCCGGGGACACCCTGCTGTTGAAAGGGTCCCGGGGCATGCGGATGGAACGGGTGATGGAATGCTCTATTATCTCTTCTACCCATTAAGAGAATGGTGGTTCGGGTTCAACGTTTTCAAGTACATCACCTTCCGGGCGGCGATGGCCAGCGTGACCGCCTTCCTGCTGACCCTCTTTATCGCCCCGGTGCTGATCCGGTGGCTGAGAGCTTTCAAGGTCGGCCAATCGGTGCGGGAGGAGGCGGAGGTCCGGGACCTCTATGCCCTGCACCAGCACAAGATCGGCACGCCGACGATGGGAGGCCTGTTGATCCTGGCGGCCCTGATCGGGTCAACCTTGCTGTGGGCCGCCTTTTTGAAACCGCATCTCCTGCTGGCACTGGGAGTGACGGCGGCGATGGGAACCCTTGGGGCCGTCGACGACCTGGCGAAACTGCGCGGGGGCAGCGCCCGGGGGCTTTCCGCCCGGAAAAAACTGATCGGTCAGATCGGGATCGGCCTGGTTTTCTGTCTTTTGCTTCTGCGGGACCCTCAGTTTCCGACCACGTTGGAGATTCCATTCTTCAAGGAAGCGCCGATCACCTTAGGATGGGCCACCATCGGGCTGGCCCTGCTGGTTCTGGTGGGGACCTCCAATGCGGTCAATCTTTCGGACGGGCTGGACGGGCTGGCCATCGGCTGCACCACGATGATCGTCCTGTGCCTGACGGTCATGAGCTATCTTTCCGGACACCGGGAGCTGGCCGATTACCTGTGGATTCCTTACCTGCCGCAGGCCGGAGAGCTGACTGTCTTCTGCGGGGCGCTGGTGGGGGCCAGCATGGGTTTCCTTTGGTATAACTCCCATCCGGCCTCCGTCTTCATGGGGGACACCGGTTCCCTGGCGCTGGGAGGGGCCATCGGATCGGTGGCGGTCCTGATCAAAAAGGAGCTGCTCCTGGTTCTGGTGGGAGGGATCTTCGTTTTGGAGGCGGCCTCGGTGATCCTGCAGGTGGCCTCGTTCCGGATGACCGGCCGCAGGATCTTCCGGATGGCTCCGATCCATCACCATTTTCAACTGATGGGATGGCCGGAGTCGAAGGTGACGGTCCGATTCTGGATCATTGGGGCGGTGCTGGCCTTGTTGAGCCTGAGCACGTTGAAGCTTAGATAATCGCCGTGCGACGAATAAGGAGCACACGTTTGGCGATGGGCGCGAGATGTGAGCGCCCTAACTTGCCAGTTCGTAGGCCGGGGCCGGGAACCCCAGTGACGGTGGTGGGGCTGGCCCGCAGCGGAGCGGCCGCGGCCCGGTGGCTGCTGAAGATGGGCTGTCAGGTCCGGGTCTCGGAAGCAGCGGACCGGCCGGAACTCCAGGAGACTGCGCGGGAGCTGATGGCCGCTGGAGCCGCGGTGGAATGGGGCAAGCACAGCCGCTCTTTCATTGAAGGGTCTGCCCTCCTGATCGTCAGCCCCGGTGTGCCGGCGGAATCAAAGCCGGTCCGGTGGGCTGCGGCCTCCGGCATCCCGGTGGTCGGGGAACTGGAGTTGGGCAGCTGGTATTGCCCGGGCCGGATGGTCGCCATTACCGGCAGCAACGGGAAATCCACGGTGGCGACCTTAGTCGGAGAGATCCTGGCGGCAGCCGGCCGGGAAGCGGCGGTCTGCGGAAACATCGGGCGTCCTCTGTGCGGGGAGCTGGAGCGGATCCGGCCCGCTACGCTCGTTGTCCTGGAGGTCAGCTCTTTCCAGCTGGAAACCAGTCTTGCGTTTCACTCGGAGATCGCCTCCATCCTGAATTTGACCGAAAACCATCTGGATCGTCACGGGTCGTTGGCCCGGTATCGGGAAACGAAGGCCCGCCTGTTCGACTTTCAGAAACCGGACGGATGGGCTCTCCTGAACGCCGACGATCCGGGCTCGGCCGGGTTTCGGGAACGGGTCCGCGCCCACGTGGCTTTCTTCAGTCGGAAGCGAAAGGTAGTCGGCGCCTGCCTTCAAGGGGACCGGCTCACTCTGAACCTGCCGGCGCTTTCCGGAACAATCTGTTCGCGGGGGGAGCTTCCGAAAATCGGGGCTCATCATGAGGAAAACGCCCTGGCGGCCGCCGGGCTGGCCGGCCTGCTGGGGGTGCCCCCGGAGATCTCAGGACAGGTTCTCAAGAGCTTCCAAGGACTGCCCCACCGCCAGCAACTGGTCGCCACCGTGAAAGGGATCACCTTCGTCAACGACTCCAAATCGACCACGGTCGCCTCCGGTTTAAGGGCGATTGAGGCCGCGCCGGGCCGGGTGGTGTTGATCGCCGGAGGGCGGGATAAGGGATCCGATTTCCGGCGATTGAAGGCCTGCGCGAGTAAACTGAAGGCCGTGGTCTTAATCGGTGAGGATGGGGACCGGATCGGGTCCGCTTTGAAGGGGGTGATTCCGCTTCGGAAGGCCCGGGATTTGGACGAGGCGGTGGAGCTGGCTTTCGAGCTGGCCCGGGCGCGGGACTGCGTTCTTCTTTCTCCGATGTGTGCCAGTTTCGACATGTTCCGGGACTTCGAGGAACGCGGAGAGCGATTCTCTGAGGCGGTTCAGGAGCTGGCGGCGTGCGGGACTTAAGGCGCAAGTTTCTTTTCCTGGCGGCCCTCCTGGTGATGGTCGGGGTGGTGATGATCTACTCCACCAGCGCCATCTATGCCCGGGAGACGTACGGGGACGCCGGCTATTTCCTGAAGAGGCACCTGTTCTATCTGGCGGTGGGGATCCTGGTTTCCCTCTGGGTGCTGGGATTGGATCCGGAGCGGATCCGCCGGTGGGCCAAGCCTTTTTTAGGGATCGCCCTTCTTCTGCTGCTTTTGGTCCTGGTGCCGGGACTCGGGCATCGGGTTTCTGGAGCCAGCCGCTGGTTCCGGATCGGTTTCTTCAGCATTCAGCCTTCGGAAGTCGCCCAGCTGGCAATGATCCTTTATCTGGCCGACGTGTTGACCCGGAAACGGGCCCAGCTGGAGAATTTTTTCCAAGGGGTGTTGCCGCCGCTGGTGGTTCTGGGGCTGGTCTTGACATTGATCTTAGTGGAGCCGGATCTGGGAACGGCGGTCGCGCTGGCCTGCGTGGCGCTGCTGCTGCTGTTCATCGCCGGAGTCCGCAAGAAGGTGCTGATCCCTTTGCTCTTGTCGGCGGTTCCGATCGTCATCGCCCTGATCCTGACCAAGCCGTACCGGTTCCGTCGGGTGGTCGCTTACCTGAATCCCTGGGCCGATCCGGAGGGCTCCGGCTTTCAGCTAATTCAGTCGCTGGTGGCGCTGGGTTCCGGGAAACTTTTCGGCCTGGGGCTGGGGGAGTCGCGCCAGAAGCTGTTTTATCTTCCGGCGGCGCACACCGATTTCATCTTTTCCGTGATCGGAGAGGAGATCGGCTTCATCGGAGCTGCGCTGGTCCTGGTTCTGCTGGTCCTGCTGATCGGCACCGGGATCCGGATCGCGCTGAAGTCGCCCGATCCTTTCGGAGTTTTCACGGGGCTGGGCATCATGCTGCTGCTGGCGTTTGAGACCTTGGTTCATGTGGGGGTGACCACCGGGGCTATCCCCACGAAAGGGCTTCCGCTTCCTTTCGTCAGCTATGGCGGGACCTCCCTGGTGGTGAATCTGGCCAGCCTGGCCTTGCTGCTCAACGTCAGCCGCCCTATTCCCGTCAAAAAGTGTCAGGCACTTTCTGACGAGAGGGTTCGGTGAGGACCCTGCTGGTGGCGGGGGGGTCCGGGGGGCATCTGATCCCGGCGCTGACGCTGGCCGAGCACCTGCGCAAACGGGGGCCCTGCTTTTTTCTGAGCACCCGCCGCCCCATGGATCGGACCCTGGCCTCCATGACCACCGCCGATTCAGGGAAATCGCTGGAGTGGATCGCGCTCGATCTGGAGCATCTGACTCCGGTCTGGCGCTGGGCCACGCCCCGGTATGTCCTTCGCCAAATGAAGGCCTGGAGGCGGCTGAGGAAAATCCTGCGGCGGGTTCGGCCCGATGTGGTGATCGGGTTCGGGGGGTACTTGAGCGCGGTGGGCTTAGCCGCGGCCCGCCTGGAACGGGTGCCGACCGTGATCCATGAGCAGAACGTTCTGCCCGGCCGAGCCAACCGCTGGCTGAGCCCCTGGGCCGACGCGGTGGCGGTCTCTTTTCCGGAAACCGCCGGACTTCTTTCAAAACGGGCGGTCGTAGAGGTGACCGGCAACCCGGTCCGGCCCCACCTGAAGAAGGTCTCTTTGGGTCAGGCCCGGTCTCATTTCGGATTTGATTTGAACCGGCCGGTCCTGCTGATCACGGGAGGGTCCCAGGGATCCGAAGCGATCAATTCTGCCGTCCTGCGGATGTGGGAAAGGGTGCCGCCCCGCGAGCGCCGGCGGCTTCAGGTGATCCATCTAACCGGCTTAGGCAAGCCGGCTCCGATCCGGCGGGCCTACCGGCGGTTTCAGATGGATGCCGCGGTCCACCCGTTTCTTCATGAGATGGAGTTCGCTTATGCGGCCGCCACCTTGGCCTTGTCCCGCGCGGGGGCCACGGCGATCGCCGAGATGGTGGATCTGCAATTGCCGGCGATCCTGGTCCCTTATCCGCACGCGGGAGGCCACCAACGGGCCAACGCCCGGTGGATGGCCTCTTTCGGCGGAGCGGTGGTGCTGGAAGAAAAGGAGCTCAGTTCGGAAAGGTTATGGGAAGAGCTCCAAGAATTTCTGTGGGACCCAGAGCGGTTGGCCTACATGAGGGTGGCGCTTCAATCCAAGTCGGACGGATCGGCTCTCGACCGGCTGGAGGCCCTGGTGGAGCGGGTGGCCCGGTGAATCGGCAGAGGAAAACCCATCTGATTGGGATGGGAGGGATCGGCATGAGCGGGATCGCCCGGCTCCTCCTGGAAGCAGGGGAGCGGATCTCCGGGTCCGACGCCCACGACAGCCCGATGCTGGAGTCGATCCGCCGGCTAGGAGGAGAGGTTCGGATCGGCCACCAGGCCTCTCACTTGAACGGGGCCGATCGGGTGGTCTATTCCTCCTCGATTGGGCCGGAGAATCCGGAGTTGGTCCTGGCCCGCAACCGGGGTGTGCCGGTCCTGCATCGCAGCCAGATCGCGGCGGAGCTGCTGCGCGGTTTCCGGCTGATCGCCGTCACCGGCGCCCACGGAAAAAGCACCACCAGCGCCCTGGCGGCCGAACTGCTCCTGAGGGCCGGCCTGGACCCGACCGCCTTGATCGGGACGGAGGATCCGGCGCTGGGAGGCAACGCCCGCTGGGGAAAGGGGCGGCACGCGGTGGTCGAAGCCGATGAGTCGGACGCCTCCTTCCTCTGGTTTGAGCCTCAGATCGCCATCCTGACCAACATCGATGAAGAGCACCTGGACTATTTCCGCAACGGTTCGGAGATCATGGGGGCCTACGCCGCCTTCGCGGCTCGGGTCAAGCCGGGCGGGTGGGTGATTGGATGCGGCGATGACCCTTGCGTTCGCCGGATCCTCTCTTCCTGCCGCCGGCGGACGCTGACCTATGGGTTTTCCGAGGAGGCGGAGTTTACGGCGCGCCAGATCCAACTGGAGGCCGGTGGGAGCCGGTACCTTTGTTTCCGGTCCGGCCGGAAGATCGGAGCCGTTCGCCTGCGGGTTGCCGGCCTCCACAATGTGGTCAACAGTCTGGCCGCTGTCGCGCTGGGCCACCGGCTGGGGATCGGTTTCCAGAAGATCCGATTGGCTCTGGAACAGTTTCAGGGAACCAAGCGGCGGTTCCAGATTCAAGGGGAGCCGCGCGGTATCCTGGTGGTGGAGGATTACGGCCATCATCCGACGGAGATCGCCACTACCTTGGAGGCGGCCCGCACCTGGCCGGGCAGGCGGCTGCGCTGCGTCTTCCAGCCGCACCGGTACAGCCGGACCCGCTATCTGATGCGCCAGTTCGCCTCCTGTTTCCGGGCGGTCGATGAGCTGATCCTTCTGCCCATTTACGCCGCTTCGGAGGAGCCGCTGTCTGAGATCACCAGCGAGCGGCTGCAGGAAGAGATCCGGTCGGGCAGCCGGGTGCCGGTCTGCCTGCGGACGCCGGAAGAGGCGCTGGAGCAGCTGGCCTCTGATGCGAAGGCCGGGGACCTCATCCTATTTTTAGGGGCCGGGAGCGTGGGCAGTCTGGCCGGAAAACTGGTGGAGAGGTTAAGAGAGGATGATCGCAACGGATCTTAAGAAAGAGTTCTCGAGCATTTGCCCGGGCAGGGTCCGGTTCGAGGAGCCGATGCGGCTGCACACTACCTTTCACATCGGCGGCCCGGCTTTAGTTTGGGCGGACCCGGCGGACCCGGGGGAGCTTTGCCGGCTTCTTCAATTGGCGAAAGAGACGGCCCTTCCGGTCATCCCGGTCAGCGGAGGGGCGAACCTGCTGGTCCGGGATGAGGGAATCCCCGGGTTGGCGCTCCATCTGGGGCATCCCCAGTTCCAGCAGGTGACCCGATCCGATGGGATCCTTCGGGTCGGGGCGGGGCTTCCTTTGGAATGGCTGATCCGCCGGGCGCAGGAGGAGGCCTTAAGCGGTGTGGAATTCCTGGCTGGAGTGCCGGGCCGCGTCGGCGGGGCGGTTCGGATGAACGCCGGCACTCATGACGATCAGGGGCAAGTCCATTCTTTCTCTGATCGGGTCGAGGAGATCACCGTGGCCGATCCGGAGGGGCGGGTGCAGACCTTGTCTCGCGAGAAGATCGGCTTCGGGTACCGCTCTTCGCGGTTGGAAGGGCAAATCGTCTTGGAAGCGGCCCTGCGCCTGACGCCGGACGATCCGAAGCAGATCGCCGAGCGAGTCCAGCGGCTCTGGGAATTCAAGAAGAGGACCCAGGACTGGAGCGCGCCCAGTGTCGGCTGTATTTTCAAGAACCCTTCCATCGCTTCCGCTGGTTGGCTGATTGACCAGGTGGGCTTAAAGGGGTTTCAGGTTGGCGGAGCGGCGATCTCGCGGGTCCACGCGAACTTCATCCTGAACGTCAAGAACGCCCGAGCCAGCGACGTGCTGGCCTTAATCGAGGAGGCCCGGCTTCGGGTCCGTCGTCAATTTGGGATTGAGTTGGAGTTGGAGGTGCAAGTTTTACCCGTTCATCCTGAGTTGAATCGAAGGATGAACGGTCATGGTTCGACAGGCTCACCATGACCGGTAAGATTGGGGTGCTCTGCGGGGGACCTTCGGCGGAGCGGGAGATCTCTCTGCGCAGCGGCCGGGCCGTTTACCAGGCTCTCCATTCTCAGGGGTTGCCGGTGGCGCGGGTGGAGCTTTCAGCTCAGACGGAGCGGATCCCGGACGAGCTCAAGCAGGCCGGGCTCACCCATGCCTTCGTGGTTCTCCATGGAACGTTCGGCGAGGACGGGACGATCCAGGAGATGCTCGAAGAGATGAAGATTCCGCACACCGGCTCCTCGGTGGAGGCCTCCCGCTGCGCGATGGACAAGGTCTTCTGCCGCCGGCGCTGGCAGGCGGCCGGCCTGCCGGCGCCCCGCTGGGTGGAGGCAGGGCCGATCAACGCCGCCGCCCGTTCGTCCGAATTCTCTTACCCGCTGGTGATCAAGCCGGTGGCCCAAGGTTCCTCGTATGGAATGAGCATCGTCGACCGGCTCGAGGAGCTCGCGCCTGCGGTAGAGCGGGCGGCTCGCTACGGAGAACGGATCCTGCTGGAGGAATATCTGCCCGGGGCTGAGCTGACGGTCGGGATTCTGGAGGAGGAACCCCTTCCGGTCATTCAGGTGATTCCCAAGCAGCGCTTCTACGACACCGTGGCCAAATACACGCCCGGCATGAGCGAGTATCGGGTTCCGGCCCCTCTGCCGGCCCAAATCACCCAAGAGGTCCAGGCGCTGGCCAAGCGGGCCCATGAAACGATCGGGTGCTCTTGTTTCTCCCGGGTGGATCTGATCCTGGTGCCTCACCGGGGGCCGGTCCTGCTGGAGATTAATACCATTCCCGGCATGACCGAGACCTCGCTTTTGCCTAAAGCGGCGGCGGCAGCCGGCATCGATTTCGCGCAGCTATGCCGCCGGATGCTCAGCTCCGCATGAGCCGAAAAGAAGCCCAGCGCCGGGGCGGTCTTCTGAGTGTCAGCATCCTTTCGGGGATCGGCCTGATCCTGGCGGCCCAGGTTGGGATCAGCTCCTTGATCAACGCCCCCTGCTTTAAGGCCAGGGAGGTGGAACTGGTTTGGCCTCGAGGGGAAAACCACCCTCCGGAGCGCTACCGTCTGCGTCCGGCCCTCTCCATCTTTCGGGCCGATCTTCAGGAGATCGCCCGGGCGTTGAGCCGTCTCAAACCCTCCGAGGAGGTCGATTCGGTCCGCCGGATCCTGCCCCATCGGATCGTGGCGGTGATGAGGGCTAAGCGGCCGATCGCCCAGATGAAGGCCGATCGGTACTATCCGATCAGCGAGGAAGGGCGGATCCTGCTCGAGGGCCAACCCCATCCATGGCCTCATCTGCCGGTACTCTTCCTGGACGGCGCGCAGAGACGCTATCGGGCGGGGGAAACGGTTTCGCATCCTGGGTTTCCGGCCGCCGCGGAACTGCTTCATCGGGTTTGGCGAATGGGGCCCCTCGCCGGGCACCGGGCCAACAGCATCCGGGTCCGCGGAGCCGAGGCGGCCTTGGAGCTGGATTCAGGGCTGGAGGTCCGTTTTCACGGGAACCGACTGGAGGAGGGGTGGCAGCGGTGGACCCAGCTGATCTCCCAGAGGCCCGAGCTGCTGGAGCAGGCGCGGTACATCGATCTGCGCTTCGGAGATCCGGTCATCGGCCCTGCCCCCCGATCCAAGGACCGAAGGAGATCGTGAACCCCACCCAAGGCGGGGTTCGTGACTCCGGAGGGGCGGGGTGACCCCACCACCTCTGTTAGGCGACGTTC
>CAYJTC010000031.1:0-1992 GCA_964372955.1 uncultured Planctomycetia bacterium
CCTTCGACTTTGCTCAGGATCAGCACGAACGGTTTTGCATGAGTCGTGTGGGTAATTGATTTTTCAATCACCCAGTTTCCAAATTTCAAAATTCACTAGGCCGCCACCTCGATCTTGGATCCTTCCGCTAGAGTCACCACCGCCCTCTTCCAGTCCGGCCGAAGGCCCCAGCGCTGGCCGACCCGGCGCGGCTTCCCGGAAACCACCGCGGTGTTCACCCGATTCACTTTCACCTTGAACAGCTGCTCCACCGCTTCCTTGATCTGCGGTTTGGTGGAGCGGATGTCCACGGCGAACAGATATTTTCTCAGGGAAGTCCCGTGCGTCCCCTTCTCGGTCCTCAGAAGCTGTTTGATCAGATCCTCCGCCAGGATCCCGGTCACCCCACCACCTCCGTTTTTGCCACCGGCAACGACGAGCGGTCACGCCAGCTTTCCCTTCCGTACCGCTCGTCGAGGCGACGGCGCACCTTCTTAATCGTCGGAACGTCGCCTAACAGAGGTGGTGGGGTCACCCGACCATCCCCTCCAGCTGCTTGAGACCGGCGGAGGTGACCACCAGCCGGGAATGAGCCAGGACATCGTAGCAGTTCAGATCGGAAGCAGGCTTGACCTGCACCTTCGGAATATTCCGGGAGATCCGGGCCAGCAAAGCATTCGCCTTGTCGGTCACTACCAAAGCCCCCCGCTCCGCCTTGAGCTGCTCCAGAAGCCGGCCCAACGCCTTCGTCTTCGGCTGCAGCCCTTCTAAGGTCTCCACCGCAGTCACCGCTTGGTCGCTCACCTTGGCCTTCAGACTCTCCACTAACGCCTGACGCCGGATCTGCTCGGGCAGGTGATACCGGTGATCCCGAGGATGAGGGCCGAACACAACCCCTCCCTTGCGCCAGATGGGAGACCGGATGCTCCCGTGCCGGGCCCGGCCGGTGTGCTTCTGAGCCCAGGGCTTCTTGCCGCCGCCGGAAACCTCTCCCCGCGTTTTGGTCTGCGCGGTCCCTTGCCGCCGGTTGGCCAGGTACATCCGGACCGCCTGCCAGAGGAGGGCCTTGTCCGCCGGACCCTCGAGACTCTTGGGCAGATCCACCGATCCGATCTTTTGGCCTTCCAGGTTGTGCAGATCGATTTGAGCCACTATTTCTTTCCCTTCTTCTTGGGCGCCGCAGCAGCCTTCGCCTGAGGCGAACCCGCCTTCGGCGGAGGCTTAGCTCCCGCCGCCTTGGCCGCCGGGAGCGCGGCCGCCTTCTTTTTCACCTGCGGGGCCTGAACCAAGGCTCTGGGCTTCTTCCGGGATTTCCGGATCAGGACCACCGCCTTGTCGTGACCCGGCAGGGCTCCTTTGATCAAGAGCAGGTTCTGCGCCGCATCAACCCGGACCACCTCCAATGCCTGAATGGTCACCCGCTTGCCTCCCATCCGACCCGGAAGATGGTGCCCCTTGAAAACCCGGGAGGGGCTGGTGCTGGAACCAATGGAGCCGGGCGCCCGGTGCGACATGGAGCCGTGCGTCTGCGGACCCCCCTTCCAGTGCCAGCGCTTCACCCCGCCTTGAAATCCTTTCCCGATCGACCGGCCGGTCACATCCACCCGGTCTCCCGGCTTGAACAGATCCACCGTCACCTTGTCTCCCACGGCGATCGTCTGGTCCGCCGGCAGACGGAACTCCTGGAGCAGCCGATGGGCCGGCTGATTCGCCTTCGCGAAGCGGCCCTGGACCGGCTTGGAAAGCTCCGAAGGATCCACCAGCTGGAAACCCATCTGGACCGCTCGGTAGCCGTCCCTTTCCGGGCTCTTGACCTGAATGGCGGTGCAGGGCCCGGCCTCCAAGACAGTCACCGGCACCGGCCGGCCGTCCTCCCGGAACACGTGGGTCATCCCGATCTTGCGCCCGATCAATCCCACTCCTGCCTTCACCGCAAACTCCACTGTGCGATCAAAATGGTCTCAGATGCAAGGCGCGCGCAAGCGACCGCGGAGGCGTACATCGGTCCGTACG
>CAYJTC010000031.1:2002-15488 GCA_964372955.1 uncultured Planctomycetia bacterium
ATTGTGCTCTTATTCATGCCGCGCTGTAGCGACGGGGTTGGCTTCATGCGGTCCTTACCCCCCAAACGGGCGCCACGCCCGCAACGCAGCAGATGAGCCATTTTCATCGCACATTACTTGATCTCCACATCCACGCCCGCTGGCAGGTCCAGCTTCCGCAGGGCGTCCACCGTCTTGGAAGTCGGATTCACGATATCCAAGAGGCGCTTGTGGGTCTTCATCTGAAATTGCTCGCGGGATTTCTTGTCGACGTGCGGCGATCTCAACACGGTGTAAATCTCCCGCTTGGTCGGCAAAGGTACCGGTCCGGAGACCTCCGCTCCGGTCCGGCGGGCCGATTCCACGATCTCCGCCGCCGACCGATCCAAGAGCCGGTGGTCATAGGCCTTCAGCTTGATTCGGATCTTCCGCTGAGGGACTGCCATCACCCCACCACCTCCGTTCTTGCCATCGGCAACGACGAGCGGCCGGACCGGTTCCACCACCCATGCCGCTCGTCGAGGCGACAGCGCACCTTCTTAATCGTCGGAACGTCGCCTAACGGAAGTGGTGGGGTCATCGCCCCGCCCTCGTGTGGACGGCTTCCCGTCCCTTCAAGATCTTCTCCGCGATCTGGACCGGAACCTGTTGGTACATGAGCGGCTCCATCGTGAAGGAACCGCGGCCCTGACTCAATGACCGGATCACCGTGGCGTAGCCGAACATCTCTCCCAGCGGGACGTCGCCCCGGATCACCTTCACATTGGCCCGCTGGGCCATATCGTTGATCCGGCAGCGCCGGCTGTTCAAGTCCCCGATCACCTCTCCCAGGTATTCCTCCGGAACAATCACCTCCAGCTTCATGATCGGTTCCAAGAGCACCGGGCCCCCATGCCTAAACCCATCCTTGAACCCGATGGAGGAGGCCATCTTGAAGGCCATTTCCGAGGAGTCCACATCATGGTAAGTACCGTCAATTAAGGTGATCGTCACGTCGATGACCGGATAGCCGGCCAGAACCCCGCCTCGGGCCGCCTCGATCACCCCCTCTTTCACCGCCGGGATGAACTCTCTGGGGATCGACCCCCCCACGATCTTATTGACAAACTGGACCCCGCTGCCCTTTTCCCCCGGCTCCAGGTTCAGGACGACATGACCGTACTGCCCGCGGCCGCCGCTTTGCTGGATGTATTTCCCCACCGCTTCAATCGACCGGGTCATCGTTTCCTTGTAAGCGACCTGCGGAGGGCCGACCTTGGTGCCCACCTTGAACTCCCGTTTCATCCGGTCCACCAGCACCTCCAGGTGGAGCTCTCCCATCCCGGCGATGATCGTCTGGGCTGTCTCGGAATTGTAGCTGACCCGGAAGGAGGGGTCTTCCTCCTCCAATCTTTTCAAGGCCAAGCTCAGTTTCTCCTGGTCCATCTTGGCCTCCACCTCGATCGCCAGAGAAACGACCGGTTCCGGGAAGACCATGGACTCGAGCAAAATCGGCTTGTTCTGATCGCAGATCGTCTCGCCGGTTTTTGTCTCCTTCAGGCCCACCGCCGCGGCGATATCCCCGGCCGAAACCTCCTCCACGATCTCCTGCTTGTTGGCATGCATTCGAACCAGTTTCCCGATCCGTTCCTGCTTCTCCCGGTTGGCGTTGTAGACGTAGGAGCCGGAACGGAACACCCCGGAGTAAACCCGGAAGAAGGTGAGCTTCCCCACGAACGGATCCGACATGATCTTGAAGGCCAGCGCGCAGAAGGGGGCCGTCGGGGAAGTCTCCCGGGTCTCCTCCGCCCCGGTCTTAGGATGGGTTCCCCTGATCGGAGGGATATCCAGCGGCGATGGCAGATAGTCGCAGACGGCGTCCAGAAGGAGTTGGACCCCCTTGTTCCGGAAGGAGGCCCCGCAAAAGATCGGGACGATCTTCCCGGCGATGGTGGCCCGGCGGATTGCCCTTTTGATCTCCTCCACCGAAATCTCCTTCTCATGGACATAATGCTCCATGACCGTTTCGTCCGCCTCCCCCAGCTTCTCGAGCATCCGGGAGCGCCACTGGGCCACCTTCTCCTCGTATTCCTCGGAGATCGGCTTAGGCTCGATGGTCAACCCCTTTTCATCGGTGTAGATCATCATCTGTTCAGTGATCAGATCAATCGGACCCTGGAAGTTCGCTTCCGATCCGATCGGCAGCTGCACCGGAACCGCCAAGGCTCCCAGCCGCTCCTCAATCTGCTTGAGCGTCTCGTAGAAATCGGCTCCCACCCGGTCCATCTTGTTCACATAGGCCATTCTGGGGACGCCGTACCGGTCCGCCTGCCGCCAGACCGTCTCCGACTGGGGCTCCACGCCGGCCACCGCGTCAAAAATGACGATGCAGCCGTCCAGCACTTTAAGGCTGCGCTCCACCTCCACGGTGAAGTCCACATGGCCCGGGGTGTCGATCAGATTGATCCGGTGGTCCCGCCAGAATGCGGTGGTCGCCGCCGAAGTGATCGTGATCCCCCGCTCCTGCTCCTGGACCATCCAGTCCATCGTCGCCGTCCCCTCATCGACGCTGCCGATCTTGTGGACCCGCCCGGTGTAGAACAGAATCCGCTCGCTGGTCGTGGTCTTACCCGCGTCGATATGGGCCACAATCCCGATGTTGCGCGTTTTCTCCAGCGGATATTGGGTCATCGAACCCATCCGCGCCCGATCAAAAGGGTCTCAGATGCAAGGCGCGCGCAACGCAGCAGATGAGCCCTTTCCATCGGACGATTCACCACCGATAATGGCTGAAGGCCTTGTTGGCCTCAGCCATCTTATGCATGTCTTCCTTCTTCCTCACGGCCGACCCCTGCCCCTGATAGGCGGCCATCAGTTCTTCCATCAACCGGTCCCGCATCGGCTTGCCGGTCCGGGCCCGGGAAAAGTCCCGCAGCCAGCGCATCGCCAGGAAGGTTCCCCGATCCTGCCGGACCTCCACCGGAACCTGGTAGGTGGCCCCACCGACTCGACGGGCCTTGACTTCCACCAAAGGCCGCGAGTTCTCGACCGCTTTGACGAATAGATCCAGGGGGTTGGCCACATTGAGCTTCTTGCTGCCGGTTTCCAGAGCCCCGTAGACGATTCTTTCCGCCGTCGATTTTTTGCCCGCCAGCATCAGCATGTTGATAAACTTCTGGAGAGGCCGGGAACCGAACTTCGGATCGGGAACGGTGGTTCTCTTGGTCACCCCTCGTCGCCGCATCTCTACTCCTTAGGCCGCTTGGCCCCGTACTTGGACCGGGACTTCTTGCGCTGGTTGACGCCGGCGGCATCCAGCGTGCCCCGGATGATGTGGTACCGGACTCCCGGCAGGTCCTTGACGCGCCCGCCGCGGACCAGCACGATCGAGTGCTCCTGAAGATTGTGCCCTTCTCCCGGGATGTAAGAGGTCACTTCAATCCCGTTGGTCAACCGCACGCGGGCGATCTTCCGCAGAGCGGAGTTCGGCTTCTTCGGGGTCATCGTCTTGACCTGAAGACAAACCCCCCGGACCTGCGGACGGTTTTCCAGAGCCGGCGATTTGGAGCGTTTGATCTTTTCCTTTCTTCCCTTGCGGATCAGCTGGGAGATGGTCGGGCACATGGGAGCCTAAGAGCTCTCCTCTTCATCCTCGGAGGAGGACGGCTCCTCGGAGGTCGGTTCCTGCACATGCTTGACCAACTCCACTTCCCGATGCTCCAGGAAGCCGGTCCCCACCGGGACCAGATGGCCCATGATCACGTTTTCCTTCAAACCCTGCAGGGTATCCCGCTTGCCGGAGGTGGCCGCTTCGGTCAAGACCCGGGTCGTCTCCTGGAAGCTGGCGGCTGAAATGAAGCTCTCTGTGGAAAGAGAGGCCTTGGTGATCCCCAGCAGAAGCTGGGTGGCGGAAGCCGGCTTGCCGCCCCGTTTCATCACCCGCTCGTTCTCCTCCTGGAACCGCCACTTGTCCACTTGAGCCCCCACCAGGAATTCAGTGTCGCCGGAATCGTCGATCCGGATCTTCCGAAGCATCTGCCGGACGATCACCTCGATGTGCTTGTCGTTGATCCGAACTCCCTGCAGACGGTACACCTCCTGGATCTCGTTGACCAGGTACTCCTGCAGTTTCTTGTCCCCTCCGATCCGGAGGATGTCCTGCGGCACCACCGGCCCGTCGATCAAAGGCTGGCCGGCCGTCACCCAATCGCCTTTGTAAACGTTCAGGTGCTTGCCGTGCGGAACCAGGTATTCCCGTTTCATCCCCGTGGGGCTTTTCACGATGACCCGCCGCTGGCCCTTCTTGGATTCTCCGAACTCCACCACTCCATCGATCTCGCTGATGATCGCCGGGTCCTTCGGCCGCCGGGCCTCGAAGAGCTCCGCCACACGGGGAAGCCCTCCCGTGATGTCCTTGGTCTTGGTGACGACCCGCGGGGTCTTGGCCAGCAGGTCGCCGGCCTCCACGCGCTGGCCGTCCTTGACCACCACGTGCGCCCCGGCCGGAATCGGGTAGATCGCCATGACCTCCCCCTGGTTATCCAGGAGGACCAGCTGGGGATGGAACTCGCCCCGATGCTCGATGACGATCCGGTCCGGAAGCCCGGTCGCCGGGTCGACGTCGGTGCGCATGGTCACCCCTTCCTTCAGGTCCTCGTACCGGACCTTTCCGGAACCCTCGGTCAGGATCGGGACGGTGTACGGATCCCACCGGATGAAGATCTCATCCTTGCTCACCTTCTCCCCGTCCCCATGCTTTAACAGGGCGCCGGCGGGGGCCGTACAGCGCTCCAGCTCCCGGCCGCTCTCGTCGTTGATCGAGATTTGCCCGTTGCGGTTGAGGACCACGATCTCTTTGCCCTTCTGGACCGACCGGATATTGTGAAACTTCAGGAATCCTTTGTTCTTGGCTTTGATGTTGGAGATTTCGACCACTCGGAAGGCGGTGCCTCCGATGTGGAAGGTTCTCATGGTCAGCTGGGTCCCGGGCTCTCCGATTGATTGGGCCGCGATGATCCCCACCGCTTCGCCTAAGTCGACGATCTTGCCGGTGGCCAGGTCCCGGCCGTAGCATAAGGCGCAGACCCCCTTCTTGGATTCGCAGGTGAGTACCGACCGGATCCGGATCTTCTCGATCCCGGCCTGCTCGATTTTGTCGCCGACTTCTCCGGTGACCTCCTGGCCGGCCTCCACGATGATGGAGTCGGAGATGATGTCGGCGATGTTGTCCAGCGCCACGCGGCCGATGATCCGCTCTTTCAAGGGGACCACCACGTCGTCTCCCTCAATGATCGCCCCCATCAGGATGCCGTTCAAGGTGCCGCAGTCGATCTCATTGATCGAAACGTCCTGTGCGACGTCCACCAGCCGCCGGGTCAGATACCCGGAGTCGGCGGTTTTGAGCGCGGTGTCGGCCAGACCCTTGCGGGCCCCGTGAGTGGAGATGAAATACTCCAACACGGTCAAGCCCTCCCGGAAATTGGCGGTGATCGGGCTTTCAATGATCTCCCCGGAAGGCTTGGCCATCAGGCCCCGCATGCCGGAAAGCTGGCGGATCTGCTGCTTGGAACCCCGGGCGCCGGAATCGGCCATCATGAAAACCGGATTGAAGGGATCCATCTCCTTGAAGATCAGGTCTGAGACCTTGTCGGTGGCATGAGTCCAGATGTCGATCACCTTGTTGTACCGCTCCCCATCGGTGATCAGCCCCTTCTTATACTGGCTCTCCACCTCCGCCACCTCAGTCCGGGCTTCCCGAATGATCTGCTCCTTTTCCTTGGGGATCTGCAGATTGTCCACCGAGATGGACAAGCCGCCGCGGGTGGCCATCTCAAACCCGAGCTGCTTGAGATCGTCCAGCAGCTGGATCGTCCGGGCGTGCCCCTGCTGCTTGTAGACCTTCTCCACGCAGTCGCTTAAAGCGTTCTTGTCCATGACCTCGTTGACGAACGGCATCCCCTCCGGCAGGAAAGCGTTGAACTGGATCCGGCCGATGGTGGTCTCGATCCGCTGATTTCCCTCTCGGATCTTCACCTTGGCGTGCAGGTCGACGGCCCCATCCTCATAGGCGCAGAGCGCCTCCTCGCGGCTGGAAAAGAGCCACCCTGTCCCCTGGGCTTCGGTCTTCTCCCGCGTCAGGTAGTGACAGCCCAAGACAATGTCCTGGGTTGGGCTGACAACCGGCTGGCCGTTGGCCGGAGAGAACAGGTTGTTGGTCGCCAGCATCAGCAGGCGCGCCTCGATCTGGGCCTCGATCGACAGGGGCACGTGGACTGCCATCTGGTCTCCGTCGAAGTCGGCGTTGAAGGCGGTGCAGACCAGCGGGTGAATCTTGATCGCCTTGCCCTCGATCAGGACCGGCTCGAAGGCCTGAATGCCCAGCCGGTGCAGGGTCGGGGCCCGGTTGAGCAGCACCGGGTGGTCCCGGATCACCTCTTCCAGGATATCCCAGACTTCCAGCCGCGCCCGTTCCACCATCCGCTTGGCTGATTTGATCGTGTGGACGAAACCCCGTTCCCGCAGCTTCTTGATGATGAACGGTTCGAACAGCTCCAGGGCCATCTTCTTGGGCAGGCCGCACTGATTGAGTTTTAGCTCTGGCCCAATGACGATCACCGAACGGCCGGAATAATCGACCCGTTTGCCCAACAGGTTTTGCCGGAACCGGCCCTGCTTACCCTTGAGCATATCGGCCAGCGACTTCAAGGGGCGATTGCCGGGCCCCAGCACGGGACGGCCGTGGCGGCCGTTGTCGAACAGGGCGTCCACCGCCTCCTGGAGCATCCGCTTCTCGTTGCGGACGATCACGTCCGGGGCCTTGAGCTCGATGAGCTTCTTGAGTCGGTTATTCCGGTTGATCACTCGGCGGTACAGATCGTTCAGGTCGGAGGTGGCGAACCGCCCCCCGTCCAGAGGAACCAAGGGCCTCAAATCTGGCGGGATCACCGGCACACAGCTCAAGACCATCCAATCGGGCCGGTTGGCCGACTTGCGGAAAGCATCCACGATCCGAAGCGTTTTGACCAGCTTCTTCTGGGCCTGTTCCCCCTTGGCCGATTTCATCTCCCGCTTGACCTTCTCGACCACCTTGTCCAGGTCCTGCTCCCTCAAGAGCTGCCGGACCGCCTCCGCTCCCATCGCCGCCTCGAAGGAATGGCCGAATTTCTTCACGCATTCCTGGTAGCGCTCCTCGTTCAAAAGCTCTTTCTTCTTCAGTGGGGTGTCGCCCGGATCGATGACGATGTACTCCTCGTAGTAGATCACCCTTTCTAAGTCCCGGAGATTCATGTCCAGCATGGTCCCCAGGCGGCTGGGAATCGCCTTGAAGAACCAGATATGGGTCACCGGAGCGGCCAACTCGATGTGCCCCATCCATTCTCGGCGCACGCTCGACCGGGTCACCTCCACCCCGCAGCGGTCGCAGACGATCCCCTTGTACTTGATCCGCTTGTACTTGCCGCAGTTGCACTCCCAGTCCTTGGTCGGCCCGAAGATTCTCTCGCAGAAAAGGCCGTCCTTCTCCGGCTTCAAGGTCCGGTAATTGATCGTCTCAGGTTTCTTCACTTCGCCGCGCGACCAGGAATGGATCACCTCCGGGGAGGCCAGCCGGATCGTGACCGAGTCGAAAGCGGCCGCCTCAGGGGCCGTTTCCGGGGCCAGCCCCAAATTCCGGGCCGCCTTCTCGATCCTTTCCAAGCTTTCCCGTTCCAGCCGATCCAGTTCCTTGGTTCTTTCCTCAGCCATCCCGATCTCCTATTTCCGCTCGGTCCGGAAGTCCAGACAAAGGCTCTGGAGCTCCTTGACCAGAACGTTGAACGACTCCGGAGTGCCTGGCCGCAGCGCGTGCTCTCCCTTAACGATCGATTCGTAGATCCGGGTCCGGCCGACCACGTCGTCCGATTTGACGGTCAACAGCTCCTGCAGGGTATAGGCGGCCCCATACGCCTCCAGGGCCCAAACCTCCATCTCACCGAACCGCTGGCCTCCAAACTGGGCCTTGCCGCCCAGCGGCTGCTGCGTGACCAGAGAGTACGGGCCGATCGAACGGGCGTGGATCTTGTCGTCCACCAGGTGGCCCAGCTTCATCATATAGAGGTAGCCGACCGTCACCTTCTGGTCGAATGGTTCGCCGGTGAACCCGTCCCGGAGGGTCAGCTGCCCGTCCCCCGGCAAATCGGCCTCTTTCAGATAAGTCTTAATCTCCGCTTCCCGGGCCCCGTCAAAAACCGGGGAGGAGATATGCAGGCCCAGCACCTTGGCGGCCCAGCCCAAGTGAGTCTCCAAGATCTGGCCCACATTCATTCGGGAAGGAACGCCCAAAGGATTCAGAACGATTTCCACCGGTGTGCCGTCCGGCAGGAAGGGCATCTCTTCTTCCGGAAGAATCTTGGCGATAACCCCTTTGTTCCCGTGCCGTCCGGCCACCTTGTCTCCGACCTGGATCTTCCGCTTGGAGGCGACGTAGACCACTACCTTCTTCAAAACGCCGGGCGGAAGCTCGTCGCCCCGCTTGAGCTGGTTGATCTCCCGCTCCTCCTCGAAAGCCATCTCCTCCAGCTGGTCGGTGAGCACCCGCAACGACTTGCGGATCTCCTCTTCCTTCTCCTTGCTGGCCAGGTGAATCTCCTCCAAGTCGGCTCTCTCCAGCTTCGGCAGATCGGAGCTCTTAACCGTCCGATGCTGGGGAATCAGCACCGCTCCGGTTTCCTCATCCATCAGGGAATGCTCCAGTTTCTGCCCCACCAGCAGACGGCTCAGCACCTTGGCCCGTTCCTTTTTGATCCCTTTGAGCTGGGCGGTATAGGTCTTGTGGATTTGGTCGATCTTGGACTGTTCGTGCTCCACCTCTTCCTTGGACTTGGGCTTGATCTTCTTGCGGCTGAAGACCCGAACGTCCACCACAATCCCGTCGACTCCCGGAGGCACAACCAGGCTGGCGTCCCGGACATCACCGGCCTTCTCGCCGAAGATCGCCCGCAGGAGCCGCTCTTCCGGAGACTGCTCCGTCTCCGATTTGGGCACCACCTTCCCCACCAGGACGTCGCCGGGATGGACCTCCGCGCCGACCCGGATCATCCCGTGCTCATCCAGGTCTTTGAGCGCCTCCTCCCCGACATTGGGAATGTCCCGGGTGATCTCCTCGTTGCCTAGCCGGGTGTCCCGCGCCTCCAGCTCAAATTCCTCGACATGGATCGAGGTGAAGATATCGTCCTTGACCAGCCGCTCGCTGACTAAGATCGCGTCCTCGAAGTTGTAACCCCGCCAGGGCATGAAGGCCACCAGCAGGTTGCGGCCCAGCGAAAGCATCCCGTCCTTTGTGGCGGGTCCGTCGGCGATCACCTGGCCCGCCTTCACCTTTTCGCCCACTTCCACCAGCGGCCGCTGGTTGATCGAGGTGTTGGCGTTGGAGCGCTGGAACTTTCTCAAGGGATAGACGGCCCGGTCCACCACGATCCGATCCGACTGAACCTCCTTGACCAGGCCGGCCTCCCGAGCCACCACCACCGCCCCGGAATCCTTGGCGCTTCGGCCCTCCATTCCGGTGCCGATCAAGGGGGGCTCCGGGAACAGTAAAGGCACGGCCTGCCGCTGCATGTTGGACCCCATCAGCGCCCGGTTGGCGTCGTCATGCTCCAGGAAGGGAATCATCGAAGCGGCCACCGAAACCAGCTGCTTGGGGGAGATATCCTTGAACTGCACCTGATCGGCCGGAACCAGAGGGAAATCGCCGCGGTACCGGCAGGAGATCAGTTTCTCCGTGAACCGGCTGTTGGAATCCACTCGGGCGTTGGCCTGGGCAATGATGTACCGGTCCTCCTCGTCGGCGGACAGGTACTTGACGGTGCCGGTCACCCGTCCCTTCTCCACCAGCCAGTAAGGGGTCTCGATGAACCCGAAGGGATTCACCCGGGCATAGGTAGACAGTGACGCGATCAGCCCGATGTTGGGCCCTTCCGGCGTCTCGATCGGGCAGATCCGGCCGTAATGGGAGTAATGAACGTCCCGGACCTCAAATCCGGCCCGCTTCCGGGACAATCCTCCGGGTCCCAGAGCCGAGAGACGCCGCTTATGGGTCAACTCCGCCAGCGGGTTGGTCTGGTCCAGGAACTGGGAAAGCTGGGATCGGCCGAAGAAATCCCGCACCAGACTGGAAACCAGCTTGGCGTTGACCAGCTGATGCGGCATGGTGGTGCCCAGATCGTAGATCGACATCCGCTCCCGGACCGACCGGTCCACGCGGGCCAGCGCGATCCGGAACTGGTTCTGGAGCAACTCTCCGATCGACCGGACCCGGCGGGAACCCAGATGGTCGATGTCGTCCACCTCCCCCTGGCCGCTCTTCAGGTTCAACAGATATTTCAAGGCCGCGGTCACCGTTTCCAGATCCAGGACCCGGTCCTCGAGACCGCGATTCATCCCCAGCTTGCGGTTGAGGATGTAGCGGCCGACCCTTCCTAAGTCATACCGTTTTGGATCGAAATAGAGCCGAGTCAGCAGCGTCTGCGCCGAAGCGACGGTGGCGGGGTCTCCGGGCCGGAGCTTCCGGAAGATGTCCAGGGCTGAATCCTCCGTGCTCTTGAGCCGGTCCTTCTCAAAGGTCTTCTGAATCTCCGGAACCGGCTGCTTGAGCACCTTGACCTGGCGAATCTCCGAGTTCCAGATCATGTTCAGCTGTTCCTTGGCCAGCTTCTCGAAGCGAGGAACCAGCACCGTGTGGGTTTGGGGATCGACCAGGTCGGTGGCCAGGACGCGCCCCACCGCGCCCTTCAGGTCCGAGATCTCCTGCGCCTTGATCGTTTCCACCCCGCAGAAGGCGTTTAAGGTCTCCTCATCGGTCCCGACCCCGATGGCCCGCAGGAAGGTGGTTGCCAGAACCTTCCGGCGCCGGTCGATCAAGGCGTAGAGGGTGTCGGTTAAATCGAATTCGAACTCCAGCCACGCTCCCCGGTAAGGGATGATCCGGGCCGTGTACATCCGCTTGCCGTTGGGGTGGATCTCCTCTTCGAAGAAAACGCCCGGGCTGCGGTGCAGCTGGCTGACCACCACCCGCTCATCCCCGTTGATGATGAAGGTTCCGGTGGGGGTCATCAAAGGAATGTCCCCCAGATAGACCTCCTGCTCCCGGATCTCCTTCGGAGTGCGCAGGCGGAGCTTCACGCTCAGAGGGGCCGCGAAGGTCAGGCCCCGACGCTGGGTCTCCGTCAGGTCGTACTTGGGCTTGCCCACCTCGTAGGAAACGAATTCCAGACGGGACTTCCCGTCCGCGCTCTCAATCGGGAAGACCTCGTTGAAAACTTCCTGGAGCCCTTTGTTCTCCCGCCGGGTCTTAGGCACCCCCAGTTGGAGGAACTCCTCAAACGGCTGGGTCTGGATCTCCAGGAGATCCGGGATCTCCAACCGCTCCGGAATTCGGGCGAAATTGCGCTGCTTCAGTGCCGGCACTCGTTACTCCTTTTGACTCGCCATTGCGAGGCCCGATTACCTCCGTCAAAAGGGGTCAGGCACTTTTTGACGGACACGTTACTCCTTTTGACTCGCCATTGCGAGGCCCCGCAGGGGCCGTGGCAATCTCGCTTTTGAGATCCCTCGGCGCTTCGCGCCTCGGGATGAAATGCGCTCAACAGACTTACATCCACTTCGTTCCGTAAGTCTGGAGCGCATTTCACTTCAGCTCCACCTTGGCGCCGACGGCTTCCAGCTTCTGCTTGATCGTCTGGGCTTCCTCTTTGCCGGCTCCGGTCTTCACCGGTTTGGGAGCCGCGTCGACCAGATCCTTGGCCTCTTTCAACCCTAAGTGGGTCACGCCGCGAAGCTCCTTGATGACCTGAATCTTATTGGCGCCGACCTCCGCCAGGATCACGTCGAAGGTGGTCTTCTCTTCGGCCGCCGGCGCTCCGGCCGCCCCGCCCGCACCCCCGGCCACCGCCACCGGTGCCATCGCCGCGGCGGAAACCCCGAATTTCTCCTCGATGCCCTTGACCAGCTTGTTTAAATCCAGGACCGTCCAGCTTTCGATCGATTCCAACACATCCTCTACATTCACCTTAGACATCGCTTCCTCCTAAACAGTCTCTTCCTTCTCCTTCCGCTGCCCAACGGCCCCTAGAGCCAGCGCAAGAGAACGAATCGGCCCCTGGAGCACGAACAGAAGATTTCTCAACGGCGACTGGGCCACGCCGGCCAACTGGGAGAGCAGAACTTCCCGACCAGGCAGCCTGCCGATCACCGTCACATCCTTCGCCTCCAGCACCTGACCGTTGAGAACGCCTCCCTTCAGGACGAAGCCCTCATGGTCCTTGGCGAAGGAGGCCAACAGCTTGCAGATCATACTGGGATCTCCTCTCAGGAGACTGATTCCACTGGTCCCCTCCAGAAGAGATTCCACCGAGGTCCAGCCCTGCTCTTTGAAGAGGCGGCGGCAGAGGTTGTTCTTGGCCACTTTGAAATCGGCCTGGAGCCCTTTCAGGGAATTCCGGAGCCCGTTGAGATCCCGCGTCGGGACCCGCTCCAACCGGACCACCACCACCCCCTCGGCCCCGGAAAAAACTCCTTCCAACTGGCGAAGCACGTTGGACCGGACGGCTCGGCCCACCCGCAGCGCGGCCTTTTCCTCCGGAGAGGCTTCTGCTATCGCAGCGGCCATGCTCATTCCTCCGGCTTGCCTTCGGCCGGGTCCAGACGAAGCCCCGGCCCCATCGTGGTGGCCATCGAGATCGAACGAATGTAGCGCCCCTTGGCTCCCGAGGGCTTGGAGCGCCATAAGGCTTGCAGGAAAGCCTGGCCGTTCTCCTCCAGCGCCTGATCCGAAAAGGAACGCTTGCCGATTCCCAGATGAATGCCGCCCTGCTTGTCCATCTTAAATTCCACTTTCCCCAGTTTGGTTTCCTTGACCGCCCGGACGACGTCGGTGGTCACGGTGCCGGCCTTGGGACTGGGCATCAAGCCTCGAGGGCCCAGGAACTTCCCCAGCTTGCCGACTTCCTTCATCAGATCCGGCGTGGACACCGCCACATCAAAGTCGATCCATCCTCCCTGGATCTTCTCGATCAGATCCTCCGCACCCACGTAATCGGCGCCCGCCTCTTTGGCCTGGCGCTCCAGGTCTCCTTTGGCGAAAACCAGCACCCGGACCGCCCTGCCGGTCCCGTGGGGCAGCAGCACGGTTCCCCGGACCATCTGATCGCTCTGTTTCGGATCCAGATCCAGATCGATCGCCACTTCGACTGTCTCGTCGAATTGAGGAGCCGGCATTTTTTTGAGCGCCTCAACGGCCTCTTTGAGGGAATAGCGCTTCCCCTTTTCGACCAGCGTCTGGGCCGCCGTCATTCTCTTGCTCACGAGATCCCTCCCCTTCGTCGCGCTCGGGATGACATTCGGCCAGCAAACTTACGTTCGCTTCGCTCCGTAAGTTTGGGCCTCATGAGATCCCTCCCCCTCGCCGCGCTCGGGATGACATTCGGCCGGCAAACTTATGTTCGCTTCGCTCCGTAAGTTTGGGCCTCATGAGATCCCTCCCCCTCGCCGCGCT
>CAYJTC010000031.1:15588-17487 GCA_964372955.1 uncultured Planctomycetia bacterium
TGACATTCGGCCGGCAAACTTATGTTCGCTTCGCTCCGTAAGTTTGGGCCTCATGTCACATCGATCCCCATGGATCGGGCAGTGCCCTCGATCTGCCGGGCCGCCGCTTCCAGATTATCGGTGTTCAGGTCCTTCAGCTTCATCTGCGCGATCTCCCGCACCTTGGAGCGGAGGACCTGCCCTACCTTGTCCTTGTTGGGGGCCCCGGATGCCTTGGCCAGCCCGCAGACCTGCTTGAGCAGGACCGATGCCGGCGGGCTCTTGATGATGAAGGTGAAGCTCTTATCCTCGTAAGCGGTGATCACCACCGGCAGAACCAGTCCGGCCTGGTTCTTGGTCTTCTCGTTGAACTGCTTGCAGAACTCCATGATGTTCAGGCCGTGAGAACCCAGCGCCGGTCCCACCGGGGGAGCCGGGTTGGCCCCTCCCGCGGGACAGTACAGCTTGATTGAGGCCGTGACCTTCTTCGCCATCCCGCTAACCCTTCTCCACCTGCCAATATTCCAGTTCCACCGGTGTCGCCCGCCCAAAGATGGTGACCATCACCTTCATTTTTCCCTTTTCGGGATTCACCTCTTCAACCACCCCATTAAAGTTGTTGAACGGCCCTTCCGTGATCCGGACTCCTTCTCCTTTTTCGAAGATGACCTTCGGGATCGGCTTCTCCATCTTCTCCTGGGTCGACTGGAGAATCTGAGCCACCTCCTCATTTTTCAGAGGGACCGGCCGGGTCTTGGACCCGACGAAGCCGGCGACACCCGGTGTCAGCTTGATCTGGTACCAGGTGTCATCGTTTAAGTCCATTTGGATCAGGACGTAACCGGGGAAAACCCGGCGCTCGGAGATCTTCTTCTTGCCCCCCTTGACCTCCGAAATCTTTTCCATGGGGACCAACACCTGATAGAGAGGCCCCTGGGCCTGAGCGTCCTCCACCAGCTTTTGGAGGGCGGAGCGCACCTTTTCCTCTTGGCCGGTGAGCGTGTGGACCACGTACCAGCGCTTTTCCATCACCCCGCACCCTTCACGTCACAAAGGCCAGCCTTGAAGCGCACCCTAAGCTGCCCTGACACCTTCTTGCTGCATTCGGACCTTTCTGAAAACTTCATCATCCTCAAGACATATGCCGTGAAAGGGGCGGGGTCAATAAATCATCCAACTCATGAGCCGGGCGCAGATCAGGTCGAATAATCCGATCACCAGCGACAGTAAAGCCACCGTCGTCAGCACCACCTTGGTGGAATCCCAGAGCTCCGGCATCGAAGCCCAGGAAACCTGGCTCATCTCGCTTCGCACTTCTTTCAAGAATTGGACTGCCTTCCCAATCACGGACTGCTCTCCGTTGCGCTTCAGGGCCAAAGATAAATCAAGGATATGCCACAGGCCTGGAGGGATTCGAACCCCCAACCCTCGGATTTGGAGTCCGCTGCTCTACCAATTAGAGCTACAGGCCTACTTCGTTTCCTTGTGGAGGGTGTGGGTCCGACAGAACCGGCAGTATTTCTTCAGTTCAAACCGGTCGACATGCGGCTTTTTGTTCTTGAAGAAGGCGTAGTTCCGACGGCGGCAGGTCGTGCATTCCAGGGTCAACAGTTCGCGCACGTCTTAAAGACCTTCCCTTTAAACAAAAAAGCCGTCTCGGGACTTAAGCGATGATTTCCGAGACGACTCCAGCTCCCACCGTCCGCCCCCCTTCGCGGATGGCGAAACGAACCGTCTTTTCCATGGCGATCGGGGAGATCAGCTCCACCTCGATGTTCGCGTTGTCCCCCGGCATCGCCATCTCGGTCCCCTTCGGCAGAGTGACCACTCCGGTCACGTCGGTGGTCCGGAAGTAGAACTGAGGCCGGTATCCGGTGAAGAAAGGCGTGTGGCGCCCTCCCTCTTCCTTGGTCAGGGCGT